>JAGPEO010000111.1 GCA_018056925.1 Phycisphaerae bacterium | reverse complement strand
GAACAGTTCACTGTCCGGTGGGAACGTGGGAAGGTGGGAAGGTGGGAAAGTGGCTGTAGCGGGGAGCGGGTCGGAGGGGCGCGGATCACGCTGCGCGTGTGAAAGGTTGTTGGCGCGCTCCGGGGCGATACGCCCCGGCTCTGCTCGCTCAAAGGCGAATTGCGACGCCGTTGGCATCATTCCGGGGCGACACGCCCCGGCTCTGCTCTCCTGGCTGTTCGGCGATACTGGACGGTCCCGCCGGTTCGGAGATAATCGAGAAGCAGACCTTTTATGCGTTCCATACTGACGGGATTCATCTGTGATAGAAAAACCTGATCCATCCGCTCGTGCGGGCGACGTACCCGATCCCGCGGCTCGTGAATCGAACCCAACGCCGCCGGGCGGCCTTAGCCCTTCGGCTGACGTGCCCGACGCTGCAGCTCCTGCATCAAATTTAACGACCGGTGGCCACAAAACGGTTGGCGACGCGCCCCACCCCGCGGCTCATGAATCCAAGCCTAAGCCTCTGGGCGGCGGACCGCCGCCGGCTCATGCGGCGGCCGCAAAGCATCCGGGCGACATGCCGGTCAGCGAACTCCGGGCCGCGATGCACCAGGTGGCCGACATGGTGGCCGACTATTTCGAGAACCTGGAGCACTACCCGGTCGTTCCCAAGATTCGCCCCGGCGACGTGCGAGCCGCGCTGCCGGCTGCGCCGCCGAACGAGCCCGAGCCGCTGGCGCGGATCCTGGCCGACTACCGCGCGCTGATCGAGCCCAATACCACGCACTGGAACCACCCGGGCTTCATGGCCTACTTCGCCGTAACCGGTTCCGGCCCCGGCGTCCTTGGCGAGGCGCTGGCGGCCGCGCTCAACAACAACGCCATGCTGTGGCGCACCGGGCCCGCTTCAACCGAGCTGGAAGAGCGCGTATGCGACTGGCTGCGGCAGATGATGGGCCTGCCGGCGGAGTTCAAAGGGCACATCAACGACACCGCATCCACCAGCTCGATGCTGGCGCTGACCGCCGCCCGCCAGCGGGTACGCGACTTCGACGTCCGCCGCCGCGGCCTGGCCGGGCGCTCCGAACTGCCGCGGCTGCGAATCTACGCCAGCGAGCAGGCGCACTCGTCCATCGCCAAGGCGGCCATCGTCATCGGCGTCGGCCTGGAGAATTTGCGCAAGATCCCGACCGACAAAGAGTTTCGCATGCAGCCGGCCGCGCTGGCCGCGGCGATCAGAGAAGACCGGGCGGCGGGGATGTGCCCGATGGCAGTGGTGGCGACGGTCGGCACGACGTCCACCACCAGCATCGACCCGGTGCCGGAGATAGCCGCGATTTGCCGGCGTGAGGGCTTATGGCTGCATATCGACTCGGCGTATGCGGGCGTGGCGGCCATGTGCCCGGAGTTGCGGGCGCTGATGCCGGGCCTGGGCGAGGCCGACTCGCTGGTCACCAACGCACACAAGTGGCTGTTCGTGCCGTCGGATTGCTCGGTGCTATTCGTGCGTGATGCGGCGCAGTGGCGCGAGACGTTCTCGATCGTGCCGCATTACCTGAGCACGAGCGAGACGGATGCGACGAATCTCATGGATTACGGCGTTCAGCTTGGGCGGCGCTTCCGTTCGCTGAAGATGTGGATGGTGCTGCGGGCGTTCGGCGTTTCCGGCTTGCAGGAGCGCATTCGCAAGCACTGCCGCCTGGCGCGGATGTTTGCCGACTGGGTGAGAGCGGAGCCCGGTTTCGAGCTGATAGCGCCGGTGCTGTTCAGCACGATCTGTTTCCGGGCCGTGCCCGATTTGCCGCCGGCGCAACAGGACGAGTTCAACGCCCGGCTGTTGCAAACCGTCAATGCGGCGGGGCCGGTACTGGTCTCGCACACGCAGCTCAACGACCGGTACGTGATGCGAATCGCGATCGGCAGCCTGCGGACCGAGGAGCGCCACCTTGCCGCGGCCTGGAAGCTGATCCGCGACACGCACCGTGAGATGCTCTCGTCGGGCTATGGCCGTCGCTGATTATGCCTCGCGCCGCTGGGGTTCGGCTTCGTCGAGGCGGTAGCGCTTCATCTTCTTGTACAGCGTCGTACGGTTGATGTTGAGCATCTCCGCCGTCTGAATGCGGTTCCAGTTGTTGGCCCGTAGGGCGGCCAGCAATATCCGGCGTTCCGGTTCGGCCAGCGCTTCCTTGAGGGTCATGGCAGATCCGGTGAATCCGGCCGCCAGGTGCAGCGGCGTATCGCCGTCGACCGCCTGCACGAGGGCCGGCGGCAGGTCGGATTTGAGCACTTGCTCGTGCCGCGTCAGGACGACGGCGCGTTCGATGCAGTTGGCCAATTCACGAACGTTGCCGGGCCAGTAATAGCGCTGCATCGTGGCCAGGGCTTCGTCCGAAAAGCCGGTCAGCCGCTTGTGCGACTTGGCCGCGTAATGGTCGAGAAAGTGGGTCGCGAGCAATGGGATGTCGCCCAGGCGCTCGCGTAAGGGCGGCAGCTCGATGTTGACCACGTTAATGCGGTAGAAAAGGTCCGCGCGGAACCGCCCGGCCTCCACCTCTTTTTGGAGCGAGACGTTCGTGGCCAGAATCACGCGCACATCGGCCGTCAGCGTGCGGTTGGACCCGAGCGGTTCGAACTGCCGCTCTTGCAGCACGCGCAGCAGTTTCATTTGCAGGCTCGGCGGTGCGCATGAAATCTCGTCCAGCAGAATGGTGCCGCCCTCGGCCGCACGGAATTTGCCGTCCTTGTCCGCGACTGCCCCGGTGAATGCACCGCGCGTGTGGCCAAACAGCTCAGAAGCCAGCAAGGTCTCCGGGATTGCGCCGCAGCTTACCTCGACGAATGGTCCATCGCGTCGCGAACTGAGCGAGTGAATTACGCGCGCGATCAGTGATTTGCCCGTGCCCGTTTCGCCGTGAATGAGTACCGTGGCCGTCGATTCCGCGACTGCTTCGATCAGGTCAAACACACGCTGCATCTGGTGCGTGCTGCCGATCACGCTTTGCAGGGTGCAGGGCTGGTCGTACGGGCGCGTGAGACTGCGCGCCCGACGCGCATGTTCACGCTGCTGCAATGCAGTCAGCACGACGCCGCGCAGATGCTCCGCTCGCAGTGGTTTCGGCAGGTAATCAAGCGCTCCCAGCCGCACGGCCTTGACCGCCGCTTCGATGCTGCCGTACCGCGGGATCAGGATGACTCCCGTGCCAGGCCAGCGCTGCCGCCAGGTTTGCAGAACCTGGCAACCGTCTTCGGTCTCGACCCGCAGATCGGCGAGAATCAAATCGAACTCTAACTTTTCGAGCGCGTGGAGCGCTTCAGATAGCCGGGCGACGGATGCGACGCCGTATCCGCTATCCCGCAACATCCGCTCAAGCGCGCTCAATACAATCGCGTCCTCATCCACCACCAGGACGCGATGAGTGCGACCGGGGGGATCATGCGGATAAGAGTTGTCGCGCGCCTTGACGACGGACGTGAATGACGCCACTCCGTCTACGTCCTCCGGCCTGACGACGTTTCCGGGTTTCCTGATAACCGGACGCATCACGAAGGGGCTGCTCGAAGACTAAACCAGGGATCCTGTTTCGCAAAAAGAACATAAGCGATCGGGGGGGCAGTTTCAACGGATGGGGATCCGCGAACCCGTGTCCTTGCGAGCGGAACCGCTTGCGACATAGTCAAAACCATCCACGTTCACAACCAGGACATTTCGCAGCCCGGTTACGTAAGTCATTTCAAGATACGCACTTCCATCCGCCAGATACGTCCCTGGATTGAAGCTCAACTCGACTAAGCCGGCCCCATTGTGGACCCGGATTGTCTGCAACCAGAACGGGGCCGCGCCGTCCAGACGTGTACCTCTACTGACCACGCCAATAACGGTGCCGCGCCTGAAATCCGGACAAGGCCCGACCTCCGGAACCGCTTGTGCAAGTTGTCGCCACTGCTCGACGTTCGTCACTTCCAGAAACCACAAGCGGCGACCCAGAGGATGTATCAAAGGCTGCAGCGCGATCGGTTCATCCACCGCGCGACAAAGGAGTCCGGCCGGCGCGCGTGGCGGCGAGGACTCAAGCTCCGCGAGACTTACGATGCGTCGGGGCCCGAGCGCTGCCGGCGCGCAGGCGGTCAGTCCGATCAAAGCCGCACTCGCAGCCAGCACCAGTGCGTTGCGAGCAAGCAGCGGCGCCAAGCTGGCACTCAGCTTGCAGTAGGGCCGTGGCAAGCTTAGTCTCACTGGCCCCAGCCGGCGCCCAGGGGCAATCCGGCGGGTATATCGACTAAAGCGCCCCGACTCAGGAGTTTTCCGGCATGATCATCGGCGTCCCGACAGAGATAAAACCGCAGGAGTACCGAGTGGCAGTGGTGCCGGCGGGCGTTGAGCAACTGCGTCGCTCCGGGCACACCGTCCTGGTCCAAAAGGCAGCCGGGGTCAATTCGGGATTTGCGGACGAAGATTATCAGGCTCTTGGCGCCGATATTGTGGAGACGGCCGATGAAATCTGGCAGCAGGCAGATTTGATTTGCAAGGTCAAAGAGCCGCTGCCGCAAGAGATCAAGAAAATCCGCTCGGGGCAGGTACTTTTCACATATTTTCACTTCGCGGCCAATCGGGAGTTGACTGAAGGCGTGCGCGATTCCAACTGCGTGGCGATCGCGTATGAGACGGTCGTGGACCGCGAAGGGCGCCTGCCGCTGCTCGCGCCCATGAGCGAAGTGGCCGGCAAGATGAGCATCCAGGAAGGGGCCAAGTATCTGGAAAAGCCGATGCTGGGGCGCGGCATCCTGCTGGGCGGAATTCCGGGGGTCGAGCCGGCGAACGTGCTTGTGTTGGGCGGCGGCATTGTCGGGACGTGCGCCGCGCGGGTCGCCGCGGGACTAGGCGCGAACGTCGTGATGATGGACATTGACCTGTACCGGTTGCGCTACCTGGCCGAGGTCATGCCGGCCAACGTGCGCACGGTCTACAGCACGCCGGCGGCGATTCGCAATCATCTTGAGCGGGCCGACTTGGTCATCGGGGCCGTGCTGATTCCCGGGGCGCGCTGCCCGACGCTGGTGCCGCGCGAGTACCTCAAGCTCATGAAGCCCGGCGCGGTGATTGTCGACGTCGGCGTGGACCAGGGCGGCTGTTGCGAAACCACCAAGCCCACCACTCATGAGGATCCCGCTTACGTCGTGGACGGCGTGCTGCACTACGGCGTAGCCAACATGCCCGGCGCGGTCGCGCGCACGAGCACGGCCGGCCTCACGAACGCGACAATTTCCTACCTTGTCAAGCTCGCCCAACGCGGGTTTGATAGAGCCATCGCGGCCGACCCCGGACTGGCGGCGGGAGTCAACATGGCTTACGGTAAGATCACCAACCAGGCCGTCGCCGAGGCGTTCGGCCTGCCGTACGAGCCATACGAGCCCAAGGTGTAGTGGGGCTCGCGCCGAGGTGGCACAGGCGTCCCGCGGTAATTCCGCCGGCCGGGTGCCGGTGTCGCTAAGTGTGCCACAAGCGTGTGCAGTGTGGGACCGGCTTCGAACCGGTCCTGCAAGGTTTTGCGCCTGCGGTCCTACGAGGTTTTGCGCCTGCGGTTCATTCAAAGCAGGACCACAAGCATGAAGAAATGGCTGATCCTCTTGGGTGTGGTCGCCGTGATCGGCGGCGTCTATTACATCGCCCGCACGAAGATTCGCTACACGCCGGTCTGGCTTCAGCCCAAATTCGGGGTTGTCACGCGCGGTGATATCAGCGTGCCCATTACGGCCGCGGGTCTGATCGAGCCCAATCTGCGCATCGAGGTCAAGGCCAAAGCCTCCGGCGAGGTGATCGAAGTTCCGGTCACGGAAGGGACCTTCGTTCACAAGGGCGACAAGCTCCTGGTGCTCAAAAAGGACGACGAGCAGCGGCGTTACGATGCCGCCAAGGCAGACGTTGATCGCGCCAAGGCGATGCTCGAGCAGGCCAAGGTGGGCGTCAGTAAAGCCGAGGCCAATATCATCACCGCCGAAGCCGAGGTCGAGCGCCTGACGGCCGAGGTGGAAGTCAGCGCCGAGGATCTCAGGCACGTTGAGGCCAACCACGCAAGAGGGGACGAGACCAGCCAGGGTCTGATCACCATGCGCGGCCGGCACACGGTGAATCTGGCGCTGAAAAAGGCGGCCGAAGCGCGCCTCGCGATCGCGTACGCCGCGCTGAAGGAAGCGGAAGAGGCGGTCAAGCTCCAGGAGGCCGCCCTGCGCGTGGCGGAAAGCTCGTTCGGCGATGCAAAACAACGGCTCGATGAAACCACGCTGATTGCCCAGTACGACGCAATCGTCACCGAAGTCCGCGTGAAAATGAGCGAGGTCATTCAGGGCGGCATGAACACGCTCACCGGCGGCACCCCGGTCATGTACCTCGCGGAAGTGTCGCGCAAGAAGGTGGTGGCGCGCCTGGACGAGTCCGACTACGGTCGTGTGCTGAAGATCTCGCCCATCGACGCCCTGCCCGAAATGCCCGGCCTCAAGGAAGCGGTGGCCGCTACCGCCGCAGAGCTGGAACGCCGCTCCGGAACTGTCAAACTCACGGTCGACGCCTTCCCGGAAGAGAGCTTCACCGGGGTCATCGAGCGCGTCGAGCCGCAGGGCAAGCTGAACGCGGGCTCGGCCGTGATTCAATACGACGTGCACGTGGCCATCACGGACCCGAACGCCCACAAGCTGCCGCTGGGGGCCCAGGCGCAGGTCGAGTTCACCGTCGAGAGCGCCAAAGACGCGCTGCTGGTCCCGGCCGAAGCGGTCAAGAGCCACCCGAACCAGATGGACCAGCGCGGCATTTACGTTGAGTGTCCCCCGGAGCCGGGCTCGAACGAACAGTGGGGCAAGAAATTCATCCATTGCCGCCTCGGCATCACCGACGGCCAGAACACGCAGGTCGTTGAGGCTCTAGGCGGCGAGAAGATCGAGGTGGGCCAGAAAGTCTACACAAAACTGCCGGCGAGTACGGATAAGGCCGAGCCGTAAGCGGGCGGAGTCGCGAAGTTGGCGCTGATCGAAGTTAAAGGACTGACCAAGCTCTACCGCATGGGCGACACGCTGGTCCGCGCCCTGGACGGCGTAGACCTGACCATCGAGCGCGGCGAGTTCGTCGCCATCACCGGCGCCTCCGGCAGCGGCAAGAGCACGATCATGCACCTGATCGGCGGGCTCGACCGCCCGACTTCCGGGCGCTTCCTCTTCGACGGGCGCGACTTCAGCGACTTGTCCGACCGGCAGCTCGCCAACATGCGCAACCGCCAGATCGGCTTCGTCTTTCAAACCTTCAACCTGATCAACCGCATCACCGCGCTCGACAACGTGGCCGTTCCGCTGTTCTACGCGCGGCGCGCCAATACGCGCGGGCCGGCCCTGCGGGCCCTGGAGCGCGTCGGGTTGGCGCATCGGGCCCATCACCGTTCCAACGAACTCTCCGGCGGCGAGCGGCAGCGTGTGGCAATCGCGCGCGCCATCGTGAACGACCCGCCCTTGCTGCTGGCGGACGAACCGACGGGCAACCTCGATTCGCGCACCGGCCAGCAGATCATGGAAATCTTCCGCGAGTTGAACCGGCAAGGCGTAACCATCGTGCTGGTAACGCACGAGCACGAAGTGGCCATTCAAGCGCGGCGCATTGTGCAGATGCGCGACGGCAAGATCGTCGCCGATCGGCTCACGTCCGAGATGCAATCGCAGGCCGGATTGGATGGTTTGCAGATTCGCATGCCGGTTGAACTCGAGATGAGCGCGCCGGCGATCGCCGCACGCGGCGCAGTGACCGCGAGCGCCCACACGCTGGCGGCGGGAGCGGGCGCCCCCACACTGGCGGCGGGAGCGGGCGCCGGCACGATTACGGCCACCGCGGGCGCCGCAGTTGTCGGCCATGCGGCCATTCGCGCGGCCGAGCGCCCGGAGCCGCCCGGCGCCGGACGCACTGCGCCAGTGCTGCCTGAGGCGATCGAGTCGCGCGGCGCCGCCACCGTCGCGCGGCCGCCCACCGAACCCGCCGATTCAGCTCTCGATCTCGGCCCGCGCCGGCTGGCGCGCGGGGCGAATGCGGCCTTCATCCTCGGGTTGCTGGCGCTGGTTGTGGTTCTGGCGGCAATCATCTTCTGCCTGGTCGTGCAGGTCGCAGCCAGCGGCTTGAATCTGGAATCTCTGCCGCCACAAGAGCGGGTCAAGGCCATTCCGCGCTGGATGGTGATCGGCACCGTGCTCATGATCCTCGGCTGGCTGGGCGGGTTCGTAACCGGTATCGTCGCCGTGGTCGTCGCCCGCGTGGCGCGCAAGCGCATGCGCGACATTCCGGGCAACTGGTACGGCGGGCGGCGCATCTGGATCGGCGCAGCGGCCGGCTGCCTGGCATCCTTCGGACCGTTGGTCGCGATCGCCGCCGTACTCGTCATCAAACTACTGCGCTAATTAGGCCGCGGAGGAAGGGGGTGACCGGAAGGGGGGTGCGGGGCAACTGGTGACCGCATGCCCGCGCCCCGCTGTCGCGGGCGCTTGGGCATGGCACCCAACGCCGTGGCACCCAAGAGCGCCTGGGCCTTGAGCGCCTCGGCCAAGCGTGGTAAACTATTCCATTTCCCTAAGGCTTGACGGAGTTGCTGGATGGACATCGCGCCCGGTACCAAGATTCGTGTCGAGATAACGGCGACGCCTCGCTCGGAGGCGGCCCGCAAAACGCTTACCCGCGTTTGCAGCAAGGACCCCCGCGCGGTACGCCAAAGCCGCTGGCGCAAGCAGCACCGGCCCTCGCTCCGCAAGTCGCGCCGTGGAGGCCGGCTGTGGGAACATCGCATGAAATCGCGGGTCCCGGTGCAGCTCACGCCGGGCAGCTCCTATACGCTCCACGGTTCGGCGGACGTCCTCCGCGATCTGCAGAGCGTAAGCCGCTGGGTCGCCGTAACGCCCGCTTAAAACCCACGCACTTCCGACTGCGGCATGGCCCGCCAGGGGCGCCGCCCAGGAGTATTGAGTGGAGTTTTTGCAGGGCGCTTATGACGCGCTGATCCACCTCGACCAGCACCTCGGTGACCTCGTAGGCAACTATGGGTCGTGGATATACGGGCTGCTGTTTGCAATAATCTTTCTCGAAACCGGCATCGTCTTCACGCCCTTCCTGCCCGGGGACTCGTTGCTGTTCGTGGCCGGCTCGCTGTCCGCCCGCGGCTTAATGAACGAATGGCTGCTGTTCGCGCTGCTCTCGGTGGCCGCGATTTTGGGCGACACGTGCAACTACTGGATCGGCAAGGCGTTCGGTACTTTGATGATCAAAAAGGGGTGGATAAAGCGCGCCCACCTGGACCGCACACACAGTTTCTTTGAACGCTACGGCGGTAAAACCATCATCATTGCCCGGTTCGTGCCGATCGTGCGAACGTTCGCTCCATTCGTCGCCGGCATCGGCGCGATGACCTATCACCGCTTCATCGTTTATAACGTCGTGGGCGGGGTGGCGTGGGTGGCGATTTTCGTTTTTGGGGGCCGGCTCTTCGGCAGCCTCCCGCTGATCAAGGACAATTTCGGCTTCGTCGTCATCGCGATCATAATCATCTCAGTGCTGCCGGCGGTCTGGGAATTCCTGCGCGTCAAGCTAGCGCGACCGCCGTCCTCCGGCCGGGGCAACAGTCTGGATTTCTGTGACCAACCAGCCACGACAAATCCGGGCCAATCCGGCCCTCCGGCTCGTCCGTCGTGAGCAAACTCAGCCCGACTTGACGCGCGGCGCGGAACATTCCTGAATTTCCCTTAGAATCGCCGTCTAGGTGCAAACGGTCTCATTTGCGACTACGCGCCTCGGACGCTGCCGTCCGCTTGGGCACGCAGCTTGCTTACTCGTAATTCAAGCGGCGGTGAGGAACACCGGCAGACGCAAGCGTCCTTCGCGTAAGTTGATACAGGAGCCAGACTTATGAAGATTCTGATCGCGGACAAGTTCGAGGCGTTCGGCATTCAACAGTTGAAGGAAATCACCGATGGCGTGGTGTGCGAGCCGGAATTGAAGGACGAGACGCTCACCAAGCGCATCGCGGAGTTCGATCCGGCCATCCTGATCGTTCGCTCGACCAAGGTGCAGGCGCCGCAGTTCGACGCCGGCAAATCGCTGAAGCTGGTGATTCGGGCCGGTTCGGGCGTCGATACGATTGACGTGCCGTACGCGACGAAGAAGGGGATCAAGGTCGCCAATTGCCCGGGCATGAACGCAATTGCGGTCGCCGAACTGGTCATGGGGCACATGCTCAACATGGACCGGCGAATCGCGGACAACGTCGCCGACGCGCGGGCGCACAAGTGGAACAAGAAGGAATACAGCAAGGCGGCCGGACTGAAGGGTCGCACGCTGGGCATCGTGGGCGTCGGGCGGATTGGCAGCGCCGTGGCCAAGCGCGCCCTGGCGTTCGAGATGAACGTGCTCTACTACGACGTGATTCCGGATATCAAGCCCGCGGACGATCCGCACTGCAAGCGGGCCAGCTTGGACGACCTGTTCAAGCAGTCGGACATCATCACCCTTCACGTTCCCGGTACGGGCGAGACCAAGCACCTGGTCAATGCCGAGCGGATCGCGACCATGAAGAAGGGCGCGATGATCATCAATACCAGCCGCGCGTCGGTAGTGGATGAGCCGGCTTTGATCGCCGCGCTCAAGAGCGGGCATCTCAAGGCGGCGGCGGTGGACGTGTACGACAACGAGCCGGCCGCGGACGCGAAGGAAATCACTTCGCCGCTGGTGGACGTGCCAAACCTGTACGGCACGCACCACATTGGCGCCTCGACCGACCAGGCCCAGGCGGCGGTGGCCGAAGAGACGGTGCGGATCGTGCGCGAGTTCAAGAAGAGCGGCAAAGCGCTCAATGCGGTGAACTAAGTAG
>JAGPEO010000110.1 GCA_018056925.1 Phycisphaerae bacterium | reverse complement strand
CGATCAGTTTGATGTCTTCCCGGTTGGCCCAGCTCTCGGCGTCAAAGGTGAAGGTCGCCTGTAGCGTTTGAGTCTCACCAGGATTGAGCGAGACGTCCACGGTCGGGGCGGCCTGCTTGAAGCCGTTGCGATAGTAGGGTTTGGTGAACGGCCAGTGGTCCAACACCTGCACTATGTAGATGCGGAGCGTCCTGGGGACGCCGTCCGGCTCGATGCCGACGTCGACGATGGCCTGGTAGGTCTGGCCGCTCACCGGCTCGCCGCGGATGGTGAGCGTGACGTCTGTCGGGGCGGCCCGATCGGGCTGCAAATGGTTGACGCGGTATAGATTGTACTGGAGTTCGATATCCAGCAGCGACCCGATCATCAGATCGGCGCCGTCGAAGACCGTGGAGGGCGTATAGTGGAAGTCATAGAACGTCCAGCGCGCATCACTCCAGGGCAACGCCGACTCGTCGCCGTAGTGATACTGGACGAAGGACAAGGAGTCCGGGAAGACATCCAGCAACTGGCTAAGCGCGGGACCCGCGCTGGCGCACTCCAGTCAGTTGTAATTGGTGAACTCTTCGCAGAGTACAACCCGGTCGGCGGCCAGGGCGCCCGGCGGAGCGCCGAGCGCGATTAAAGCGCAGATCGCGACTAGCGCGCGTAACCTTAGGCTAAACGCGCGCTTGGGCACATTTCCCATCTCCATGAGCGGTACCTCGGGTAAATTCATGCGGGGGCCCGCATGGCCGCGGCGCGGGGTGCGCGGCGCCCAACCTCAGGTTCTTATCATCCGCTTGTTCGATTAGCTTAACGGCTTGGGCGTCGGGGCTCAATGTTTTTCTTTGGTCCTAGAATTAGCGGCGCGACTACGGAAGTGAGTACTGAATACGGGGCAGAATATTCGCCGTCTTCACCCGGATAGCGTCGCGACTAGGGTCGCCTGGGACGTGAAATTATCAGACGGCGAACCCCGGAGGCGTACCGTCCACACCCGAGCCAAACGCATCGTTTGTTGCCGCCAGGCGCGCGGCGGCTTAGCTTGCTCACATGGGACGAACAGCGCCCGCGAAATCGGCCGGTTCCGCTCCGCAGAAGACGCGCGTCTACAGAGGCCGTGTGGTGGTGCTTGCCCTGGCGATCGTGTTGAGCCTCATCGCCGGCTGGCGCGCCTGGCAGTTCTGGAACGGGCTATCCGGCGTGCGCCTGGCGCGACTTACGTGGCTGGATTACGAACGCGCCCAGCGCGCGGCCGACGCCCGCATGTCGCGCGCCGCGCGGCAGGGGCTGATCGCGGCCAACGTGAGCCATCTCTTCACAAGCGCCTTGCTCGACCCGGACGTTTACCCCGCCAGACGCGAAACGCTCCAGCGCATGCTCGCGGAACTGACGGACACGCAAATCGGTCGTGTGCAACTGGCCGCCTTCCTGATGCTGGAGATGGAGAGGGCCGCTGCGCCGGTCGAGCAGTGGTGGCCGCGACTCGCGCCCGTGCTGATCGGGCTGGAGCGGGCCCAGTTTCGCCATTACCTGGCGCCACTCGAAGACAGCCGAACCGAGATGTACGAGTCGCTGGGTTTGCGCCCCGGGGCGGCGCGAGCCCAGGCCGAGTACACCATCGGCCAGCCGCACGGACCGCTGCTCCAATACCTTGCGCCGCGGCTGGACACCTTGGCTCGAACGCGGTCAGCCGCCGAAGACGGCTCGGATGTTGTGTGCCGCCGCGTGCTGCTAAGGCTGCTCCAGCAGTGGGTGCTCGACGACGGCCCGCCCGGCATGCGCCTCCTGGCCGCGGATTTGCTGGCGCAGGCCATCAGCGACGCCGGCGAGGAAGCGCAGGACCCTGGAAAGCAGAGCTTCGCGCCGCTCCCCGCGCCGGCCGCCCAAATCGCGGCACAGTTGCGACAGTGGCGTGCTGCCTACCGAACTGCGGCCGCGGAACACCCGCCTTTGCCGTACCCGCTCGGCAGCGGCGACGTTCCCGATCTACGGCCGGATTCAAGCGGCCGGTTTGCGAGCTGTCTGCAACTGCGGATGTGGATGCTGGGAGCGCTGTGCGCCGCGGCGTTGGTCAATGTAGTCGCGTTGGTTCTTGCCCGCCGGGCATTTCTGACGGCACCCAAGCGACCGAACCAATTGCTGGTGCTGGGCATCGTGGTGGCATTCGGCCTGGGCTGGCTAGCCTGGATGACCCTGGGCGATGCGAGCCTCGCGGACGATGTCCGGCGACTCGCGCCGAGCACGCCCGGCCTGCCGCGAACGCCGATCATCGCGTTTGGCCTGCTCGCGCTGCTGCTGCTTTCATCGGCGCTGCTCCCCCCGCGTGAAGGCGCCCCGCGGCGTGCCCGGGCCGCCCGTACCGCCGTGCTCGCCATCTGGGCGATGCTGATTTTGAGCTCTTGCTCGTTGCTATTCTTGGATCAAACCCCGGGCCGGATCGACTTCTATCCCCCGGGAGATCGCGTTACGCTGCTGATTGGAACAAGTTATGCCCAGGTTTTCGACGCATTGCAGGCTTGGCAACCATAGTTGAAAATGGGCGTTTCGCCAAAGTGGATTGAGAAATGAAAACGATCATCGAACCGTTTCGCATCAAAGTCGTCGAACCCATCCGTATGACCACGCGCGAGCAGCGCGAGCGCATGCTGGTCGATGCGGGTTTTAACCTGTTCCTCATCAAAGCCGAGGACGTCCTGATCGACCTGCTGACTGACAGCGGCACGGGCGCCATGAGTAGCCTGCAGTGGGCCGGGATCATGCGCGGCGACGAATCGTACGCCGGCGCCAAGAGCTGGTACGTGCTCAAGGACAAGATTCAGGAAATCACCGGATTTCCGCACATCCTGCCCACGCACCAGGGCCGCGCCAGCGAGCGCATTCTCTTCGAATTGGTCGGCGGCCCGGGCAAAATCGTGCCGAACAACAGCCATTTTGATACCACTCGCGCCAACATCGAGCATGCCGGCGCGCAGGCGCTCGACCTGGTCATTGACGAAGGCAAGCAGCCCGCGACGCGCCTGCCGTTCAAGGGCAACATCGACCTGCGCAAGCTCGAAAACCTCATCCAGGAGGTCGGCGGCGGACGCAGCGGGACGGCGTTGCGCGAGCGCATCCCGCTCGTCATGGTTACGGTCACCAACAACAGCGGCGGCGGGCAGCCGGTGAGTCTTGAGAACCTCCGCGGCGTGCGCAAGCTGTGTGATCGCTACGGCCTGCCGTTCTTCCTGGACGCCTGCCGTTTTGCTGAGAACGCCTGGTTCATCAAGCAGCGCGAGCTCGGGCAGCAGGATCGCAGCGTGCGCGAAATCGTGCATGAAATGTTCAGCCTGGCTGACGGTGCCACGATCTCCGCCAAGAAAGACGGCCTGGTGAACATCGGCGGGCTGTTGCTGCTGCGCGACGACGAACTGGCGCGGCGGGCCGATGAGTTGCTGATTCTAACGGAGGGGTTCATCACGTACGGCGGCATGGCAGGGCGCGACCTGGAGGCCATGGCGCAGGGCTTCGAAGAGGTGGTGGACGAGGATTACCTCCAATACCGCATTCGCAGCACCGAATATCTGGGTGAAAAGCTGCTGGCAGCCGGAGTGCAGATTGTTGAGCCGCCCGGCGGGCACGCCATCTACATTGACGCTAAGCGTTTCTGTCCGCACATACCGCCGGCCCAGTTCCCCGGGCAGGCGCTGGTGGTGGCCTTGTATCGCCACGCCGGTATCCGAGCCGTGGAAATCGGCAGCGTGATGTTCGGGCAGAGCGGCGCGCCGCCGGCGATGGAGCTGGTGCGTCTGGCGATTCCGCGCCGCGTTTACACGCAGAGCCATATCGACTACGTGATCGAGGCGATCACCGAGGTGTACCAACAGCGCGACCGGTTGCGTGGACTGGAGATCGCTTGGGAGCCGCCATCATTGCGGCATTTCACGGCACGCTTCCGGGAAGTGTGAACGAATATTTGTGCTGAAAAACCTGCTGCTTGCTGCAGCGCTGGTGGGCGGCGTCACTGATTGCCGTCCGCACTGACGGGAGCATCGGCTCGGTTCAGCCACTCTTCTTTCCGTTGCGGCCTGCCCGAGGCGCCGTAGACGTCCGCGAGCAGCCTGGCAGTCTCGCGTGCGCCGGCTTCGTCGAACTTACGCCTTATGTCATATTCTCGGAGCAAAAGCGTTTCCGCCGCCGCCCAATCGCGGTGCTCGATGCGCTGCTGGGCAGATTTGCGCAACGCGGCTGCGGCCAATTCGCGCTCGCGCGCGGCACGCTCGGTTTCTCCCAGAGTTACGTAGCGCCGGGCAAGGATCTCGCGCACCGTAGCCGCTGGGGCCGCACTATCAACGAAGGTGCCGTCGATTCGCTCGGCCGCCTCGTCGAGCACGTCCCGCCCGGCTACTTCCATAACCACGGCTTCCCAGAATTGGCCGATGCGCAAGAGGTCGCGCATTTCAGCGCGGGTCTTCTGTTGCCAGCGTTCCAGGCTTTGCTGGCGCTGCTGCTCGTCCAGCCGCCGCTGGTTGGCCTGGATGCGTTCCCAGCCGGCGAAACCCGCCAGCGTCGCCAGGAGAACAGTAGTCAGCGCGACCGGCAGTTTTTGGCGCGCTATGAATTTGCGTACGAGGTAGGGAATGGTCGGCGTGCGCGCGCTAATTGCCTGCCCCCGCAGAAACCGGCCCAGGTCCTCACCCAAGGCGAGGGCGCTCTGATAGCGTTTGGCCGGTTCCTTCTCCAGAGCTTTGAGCACGATCAGCTCAAGCTCGCCCCGCACACTTCGCCGATATCGGCTGGGCCGGCAGGGCGGTTGCTCGATAATCGCCTGGCGCACTTGCAGCGGGTCTGTAGGAGGGACATCGTACGGCAGGCGGTCCGTCAACAACTCATACAGGATCACGCCCAGCGAATAGACGTCGGTTCTAATATCCAGGCCGTCCTGATCGCCTTCAGCTTGCTCAGGACTCATATAGGGCAACGTGCCCATGATCTTTCCGGATTCGCTCATCATGGCCCGCACGGCATCGTCCGTCTCGACCATGCGCGCCAGACCGAAGTCCAGCACCTTCGGGTTTCCGTCCCCGTCCACCATAATGTTCGAGGGCTTCAGGTCGCGATGAATAACGCCGCGCTGGTGGGCGTAGTGCACTGCCTGGCAGATTTGCTGGAAGAGCTCCAGGATTTGCCGCAATGAGAGGTTCTGAAGGTGCACATACTCCGTCACCGGTGAGCCGCGAACCAGCTCCATCGCGAAGTAGTGGCGCCCGTCATTTGTAGTGCCCGCCCCGTAGATTGCCGCAATGTTCGGACAACTCAGCCGCGCCAGCGTTTCCATCTCCTGGCGGAAAAGCCGTAGCCGGTGCTTACTGACCGTTGCCCCGCCCCGCATGACCTTCAGGGCGACGGCTCGCGGCGGCTCCTTCTGTTGAGCCTCATAGATGACGGCCATTCCGCCGCGGCCAATCTCACGCGTAATCGTGTAGCCGGGAATGCAATCGACAGCCGGCGCGCTCGCTAACCAGGCTCGCTTCAGCTCCTGGGCCCTGATTTGAGCCGTGCGTATGATTTCACGCTCGTGCTCGGTGCCCTTTCGGTGACCGGCGCCGGCCATCAGGGATCGTCTCTTAGCACCCACTGCAGATCACACTGTATCACTGAGGTAGAGCGATGCGGTGCCGAGGTTCGCGGAAAGCAGCCGATGAGCACGGCTCCGCAACATGAAGACTGCGCCCGGACTGCGTTGGAGCACCGCCGCGACTTCTTTGACGGATTTTCCCTGGAGATCGTACAGGGAGATGACCGTGCGATAAATTTCGGGCAGTTGCTCCAGGGCGCGCTCCAGAAGCCGGCGATTCTCGCTCCGGGCGACATGCCGGCTGGGTGTGGTGCGCGTCCAAGCCAGGCGCTCCTCTAAAGCAGTGAGGTCCTCGGCGTTTGGGGCCACCTGCCGAGCGCCCTGCCCGCGCTTATCGGCCTCGAGCATTCTTAAGGCGTCAACCAGATTCCGCCTGGCAATCGTCATTAACCAAGACAGAAATGAGTTATCGCCCCTCATGTGAAACCTGTGGACGTCCAGAAACGCGTCGATGTAGGTTTCTTGCATCAAGTCTTCTAAAGAGACCATAGGCCGCCAGCGAGAGGGAATGGCGGGCGCGATTCTGCGGCGTACCTCAGGGCCAACCCGCTCCAAAAGTGCTGTTAACGCACGCGTATTGCCCATAACAGCTTGTTTGACTAGTTCGGCTTCGGAAGCGGGCACGGGTGGCTCTCAACTCCATGCGTGTGGTGCGTCAACATCAGCGTATCAACCACCAATGCTCTCTACAAGGGGGTTGTCTTGGTGTTATAGGACCTCTGCGGTCTTCTTCAGAGGAGTAACGCAACAAAAATTCGCCTCTTGCGTTACTACAAGGCCCGCTTTACGCTCCTTATGGATGAAGGAAGTGTGACGAGACGCCTGCCCCCGGCCGTGCGCACGCGGCGCGCAGTGCGGTGTGGCAGGTTTCTCGGGCGAGCTGCGCCGGAACGGACCGTGCGCAACTCCTTGTCTTCAAAGGAGAAAGAGATGGCCAGGTTACGCACGAAAGCGTTCACGTTGATTGAGCTGCTGGTGGTCGTGGCGATCATCGCGCTGCTCATTTCTATCCTCTTACCCAGTTTGCAGGCCGCACGCGAGCAAGCAAAACGAGTGGTTTGCAGCGGCAACATGTCGCAAATAGCGAAAGGGTCTTTGGCGTACAGCGTCGATGACTGGCGCGAGCAGATTATCCCGCTCTCGGTCGGCGTTGTCACAGACCTGCACGGCAAAGGCTTCAGCAATTCAAGCTGGGGGTGGCGCGCTGCCGCGAACTTCTCCTTCGGCGGCCGAACTCCGACGCGCCCCATGTTGCATAATGGCCAAAGCATCGTTGCCATGACGGACTACAGCCAGCGGACTGGCGGCGACGGTTCGTTTGGCGGCCAAATGGGCGATCCCTCCAAGAACCTCTGGGGTGCGATGCACCGCCCGCTCAACCGTTACATCTACGGCGAAATGACAGCCAACGACCGGTTCAAAGTGCCGATGTACCAGGACCCGGCCGATGTCGGCTACGCCTATTCGCGCCAAGACGCGTCGAGTACCGGCGATTCGGGCGAGCACCAATTCGACGCCCCGCCTGATTCCGCTGATATTCCCTGCTACGACTATTTGGGCAACAGCTATCGCGTGAATACGGCCGGTGTGGTCTGGGGCGCCCAAGGCGCTGCCGGCGGCGAAGGGGCGAGCTTCCCGTCGCTCCGGGGCTCCCTGAACGTCGGCGTCGAAGGACACGCCGCCTCCACCGTCGAGAATACCTCTCGTGTACCAATGTACTGCGATCCACTCTTCTACTGGTGGAGCCGGCAGGATCCAAACGCGCCGCCGATCGACGAAAAGATGCTGATTGGCTGGCACAAGAAGATCATGTCTGACAACGTCGTCTTCTGCGACGGGTCGGCGCGTCAAACAAAGGTTGAAACGCTCGATGAATTCGACGTCGACACGCTCAACAAGATGAACTTCAGCAAAGACCCGCAAGACCAGCAGAATCCCTGGAGCTTCCTACGCCGCGGCCGTACCTGGCAAACCGATACATACCCGGCGCCGGCGGCTCTCATCAAGACGTACGACATTAACGACCTGAAGAGATGCTTGTTTGATGCGTCTCAAATGCAGTACCTCGCCTCGAAGAAGGGCTGGCCCTTCGATTCCTACACCGTGAACAGGCCGCCGGGCGAAAGATAAGAACCGGCTAAACTGAAAGTTGAAGCGCCGCGCGATGCTAACCCTCGCGCGGCGCTTTTCTTTGCGCAACCTCCCGGTGGATGGCTGCTCCTGCTCGCGCCACTTCGAGCGGTTCGCGCCAATTCCGCCGCCTGCATCGACGAGGGGGTGCGTCCGCCAGGTGCCGCCGCCCTGCTTGCCGCATTCAGGATTTCCGCCGCGCGGCAGGTGTTTCCCCGACGTAGGGCGGCTAAACTGACCGGCGCCAGGTGAGTTGAGGAGAGACGAATTCGCGCCATTAAGACCAGGCGGGAGGGGCGGAGCACGCGCGTTCAGCCCAAGCGGGAGCCTCCGGCACTCGCGACGGACGGCGTTTCAAAGCACGCCAGTTGGCGAATCGACGGGCCACTGCTCGGCGGCTTGATCGGCTTGGCGCTGCTGACGCGGCTGACCTATGTTTTCCAGTGGCAGCACGCCCCAACCTTTTCATACCCGATCGTTGATGAGGCGTACCTGGATGGTTGGGCGCGGGCCATAGCGGCCGGCAACAGTTTCGTCAGCGGGCCTTATTTTCGGGCACCGCTTTATCCCGCCTTTCTGGCGGCTATCTACAAGGTGTTCGGGCCGGGCTACGTGTGGCCGCGGATCGTGCAGGCGGTGCTGGGGGCGGCCTCGTGCGGGCTGGTTTTCTTGATTGGACGGGAGGCGTTCGGGCGAGTTGTAGCGACGTTGGCGGGGCTGATCGCCGCGACCTACTGGACGCTGATCTTCTTTGACGGCGAACTGCTGGCGGCGTCGCTCAGCGTTTTTCTGGGGCTGCTGCTGATATGGCTGCTGCTGCGAGCGGGGCGGCGGCCAAGTTGGAAGACGTTTGGGGCTGCTGGGCTGATGCTGGGGCTGGCGGGGATCACGCGCCCGGACGTGCTGCTAATGGGGCCGGCGATTGTGGTGTGGCTGGCGATACGCTTTCGGCACCAGCGCCGCAGCGCGTTGAAATTTGCCGCTTGTGTGACGGCGGGGTGTTTGGCGATCGTACTGCCGGTGACCGTCCGCAACTACGTGGCGGGGCGCGATCTGGTGCTAATCGCCTGGCAGGGCGGCTTGAACTTCTACATCGGTAATAATCCGCTCACCGATGGACGGACCGCCGTTGCGCCGGGCATGGTGCTTGACCCGCACGGCGCCTACGACGAGGCGATCGCGTTTGCGGAACGGGCGGAAGGGCGGCCGCTGAAGCCATCGCAGGTTTCGGACTACTTTTACGGGCAGGGGTGGGAATTCATAAAAGCCAATCCGCGACAGGCGCTGGCTCTCACGTTGCTTAAAGCGCGGCTGTTCTGGAGCTCATGGGAGATTGCGAACAACAAGAACTTATACTTCTGGACCGAGCGTTTTGCGCCGCTGGTCAGGTTCCTGCCGCTCGGGTTCGGCGTGATCGGACCGCTGGGGCTGCTGGGAATGACGCTATGCTGGCGGCGGCGCTTGGAGCTGTTTCCGCTGTGGGGCTCGATACTGGTATACATGGCGGCCGTCGTGCCATTTTTCAGCGCGGCCCGGTTCCGTTTGCCGATTGTGCCGGTGCTGATCGTGCTCGGTGCGTGGGCGGCTGTAGCAGGCTACCGAGCGCTGCGCGAGCGGCAATGGCGATCGCTCCTGGCTGGGGCGACGGTTCTGTGTCTGGCCGGCCTGTTGGTGAACGTGACGCCGCACCAGCAGGCGCGACCACAAGAGGACGTGGTATCGCTGGCAACGTTGGGCGATGTTTACCAGGACGTGGGCCGGCCGGATTTGGCGGTTCCCGAGTACCAGGCGGCGCTGGCGGTTTCGCCGGGGAACTTACGGGCGGCATGCGGGCTGGGAGAGTCGCTAACGAAGCTGAATCGGTTGCCGGAAGGCATCAACCTTCTCCGGCGGGCGCTGAGCGAGGCGAGCGAAGGCCTGGCCCACTCTGCCGATGCGAAACTGGCAGCCCTTCATAGCCATCTGGCGAATGGGCTGGCCATGACAAGGAACGACGTCGAAGCGATCGCGCATTATGAAGCGGCGATTCGCCTGAACCCGACCGGTGCCCAAGGGGCCGACCATTTCAACCTGGCGCTGCTGTTGGCAGTGAACGGGCGGCGCGAGGAAGCCCGGCAGATGTACGAAGCGGCGGTCGCGATCAATCCGGAGCTTCGAGAGAAGCGCGCCCTGCTCACGCCGTACCTGGGTGAGTAGGGCGGCTCCCTGGGCGGAGGTTCACCGGTCAGCCTAGTTACTGATTCCCTGTCAAGCCGATCGACGACAGTGTCCTACAGGATCTTCCGCAAGCGCTCGAGCGCCCAGTCGGCTTCCTCGCGCGTGATGCACAACGGCGGTGCCAGTCGCATGGTCTGCGCGTGCGTGTCCTTGCAGAGCAGGCCGGCTTCCATGGCTTTCTCGCAGTATTGCCGCGCTTGGCCGGCTCGCTCATGGAACTCAATGCCGATCCACAGGCCGCGGGCACGAATTTCCTTGATGTTCGGGCTGTTAATGGCGCGCAACTGCTCGGCCAGGTAGCCGCCGACTTCGCGGGCGTTGGACTGGTACTTGTCCGTACGCAGGATCTGAATGACTTTCCGCGCGACGGCGCAGGCCAGCGGGTTGCCGCCGAACGTGCTGCCGTGCGAGCCGGGCGTGAAGACGCCCAGGATGTCGCGGCGCGAGACGACGGCAGAGATCGGCATGATGCCCCCGCCCAGGGCTTTGCCCAGGATGAAGATATCGGGCACGACACCTTCGTGCTCGCAGGCGAAGGTCTTGCCGGTACGGCCCAGCCCGGACTGGATTTCGTCGGCGATGAACAGCACGTTGCGCTCTCGGCACAGCTCGCGCGCCGCTTTCAGGTAGCCGGGCGGCGGGATGATGATGCCGGCCTCGCCCTGAATTGGCTCGACCAGGAAGGCGACGGTGTTGGCGTCGATGGCCGCACGCAGGGCATCGATGTCGCCGTACTTGACGACCTGGAAGCCGGGCGTGAACGGGCCGAAACCTTCACGGGCGGACGGATCGGTGCTGAAGCTGATGATGGTGGTGGTGCGCCCGTGGAAGTTGTCCGAGCAGCAGATGATCTTGGCTTGGTCGGCGGGCACGCCCTTCTTCATGTAGCCCCAGCGGCGGGCGGTCTTGATGGCGGTTTCGACGCCCTCGGCGCCGGTGTTCATCGGCAGGACCATCTCCATGCCGCAGAAATCGGC
>JAGPEO010000429.1 GCA_018056925.1 Phycisphaerae bacterium | reverse complement strand
CGCACCGTGCTGTTTCTCGACGAGATCCACCGCTTCAATCGTGCTCAGCAGGACGTACTCCTGAGAGATGTTGAAGAGGGCGTGTTGATCCTCATCGGCTCAACCACCGAAAACCCGTTCTTCTCGGTCAACAGCCCGCTCATCTCGCGGAGCCAGGTTTTCAAGTTCGAGCCGCTGACAGCCGAACAACTCAAAGTCTTGCTGCGCCGGGCCCTGGCGGACGAGCAGCGCGGGCTGGGCAAGCTGAAAGCCGTTTGCGATGAAGACGCGCTCGACCTGATTGCCGAGCGGGCTGACGGCGACGCCCGCCGCGCCCTTAGCGCGCTTGAAGTCGCGGTGCTTTCGCAGCTACGTTCCAAGGACGGCGCCCAGCGTGCAACCGCCGCGCCCCCGCATGTCACGCGTGCCGTAGCCGCGGAGTCCATGCAGCAGAAGTCCATCGAGTACGATCCGACCGGCGACACGCATTACGACGTGGCCTCGGCCCTGATAAAGAGCATGCGCGGCAGCGACCCGGACGCCGCGCTGTACTGGCTGGCCCGCATGCTCGAAAGCGGCGAAGACCCGCGCTTCATCGCCCGGCGCATCGCGATCTGCGCTTCAGAAGACGTCGGCAATGCCGATCCGCAGGCTCTCGTGCTCGCGGCGGCGGCCGTCCAGGTGGCCGAACTGGTGGGGCTGCCCGAGTGCGAGTACGCCCTGGCCCAAGCGGCGGTCTACATTGCATGCGCTCCGAAATCGAACGCCGTCACGCTCGCTATTCATGCCGCCCGCCAGGACGTGCGTGAAAAACCGATTCTTCCCGTACCGAATCACCTGCGCGACCGCAGCTATCCCGGCGCGGCGCGTCTGGGGCACGGCGAAGGTTATCAGTACCCCCACGATTTTCCCGGCGGGTTCGTGCAACAGGACTACCTCGGCGCGGCCCGCTGCTATTACAATCCCACCGACCGAGGAGATGAAGCGCGGCTGGCGGAATGGCTGCGCCAGCGGCGCCGGTCGTCCGAGGCCGCTGGGCCAGATCCGCGGCCGCAAGGCTCGTAGAGCGTGAAGAAGCAATTACGCCAGCAGATTCGCGATCGCTTGGCCGCGGTTCGCCCGGCCGATCTGCAAGCCCGCAGCGCCGCGGCGTGCCGGCTGTTGTGCGAAACCGACGAATACCGCCAATCCGACGTGATCATGATTTTCCTCTCCATGCCGCTCGAGGTGGATACGTCGTTCATCGCCATTCAGGCCTGGCGCGACGGCAAGCGCATCCTCGCGCCGCGCGTCTCGTGGGAGCAGCGCCGCATGCTGCCGGTTGAGATTCAGTCGCTGACCACCGACGTCGAGCCGGGGCCGATGGGCATCCGCGAGCCGACCGAAGGCATGCCCGTTCCCGTACTCGACATCGACCTGGTCGTTGTGCCCGGCCTGGCCTTCGACGAGCGCGGCAATCGCCTCGGCCGCGGGCGCGGCTTTTACGATCGTTTTCTACAACATAAAGACATGCGGGCCGTGTCGTGCGCGTTGGCGCTGGAGGATCAGATCGTGCCCGAAGTGCCGGTCGGCGAACACGACAAGCGTGTCGACATGATCGTGACCGACGCCCGGGTGCGCCGCTTCGGCCGGTAGCGCCGGTTTCGCGCGCCCGGATTCCCTTGATATACAATATTCGCCATGAGCATCACCATCGGCAGCCGCCGCTATCTGACCAACTTTGAGCCGCACCGCCTGGTGCACCTGTTCACGGACACGATTGTGATCGGCTCCGGCGTCGCCGGGCTCTTGGCGGCGCTCGAGGCGGCCGAGGGCGGCGAAGTGCTGGTGGTGACCAAGGCAGCCGCGAGCGAATCCGCCACCGCCCACGCCCAGGGCGGCATCGCCGCGGCGATGAGCTCGGCTGACAGCGCGGCCGAGCACGCCCGGGATACGCTGGCCGTGGGTTGCGGCTTGAGCGATGAAACCATTGTCCGCCAAGTGGTGGCGGAGGCGCCACAGTGCATCCAACGGCTCCGTGAGTGGGGGGCGTGCTTCGATAGCAGCGGGGGCGAATTGGATTTTGGGCGCGAGGGCGGGCATTCGGCCAACCGCATCATCCACGCGCAGGGCGATGCCACCGGGCAGGAAGTGGTACGCGTGCTGCTCGAGCGCGTCCGGCGGCACCCGCGTATTCGAATCTTCGAGCATTGCTTTTCAATCGATCTGCTGACGCACGAGGGGCAGGTCCGCGGCACGATCGCTTTTCACCCCAAGTACGGCCACCAAATGTACTGGGCCACCACGACCATCCTGGCGACGGGCGGCGTCGGGCGGCTCTTCCGTGAAACGACGAATCCGTCGGTCGCAACGGGTGACGGGCTGGCGATGGCCTTCCGCGCCGGGGCCGTTCTGCGTGACATGGAGATGGTGCAATTCCATCCGACCACACTCTACCTGGCCGGCGCCTCGCGCGCCCTCATCAGCGAAGCAGTCCGCGGCGAAGGTGCGTACCTGTTGGATCGTGCCGGACAGCGTTTCAT
>JAGPEO010000109.1 GCA_018056925.1 Phycisphaerae bacterium | reverse complement strand
CGCGCGCACGAGAACGTGCTGTCCGATCCGCCGCCCCGCGTGTACTTCATGGGTTTCGGCAACAGTGCATTGCAGTTTGAGCTGCGCGTCTTCGTGGCTTCCGTCGACTTGTCGATGAGCACGCGGCACGATTTGAACAAAGCCATTGACCACGAATTCCGGCAGGCGGGCATCGAAATCGCCTTGCCGCAACGTGACATTCACGTGCGGACTATTCAGCAGCCGCTCGCCCTGCTCCACCCAGAACATCACGACTACGGCAAATTGCGAGGCGGGCTGTCTCTTGGCGAGGCGGCGCCAGAACAGCAGCGCGACCTGGACGGTATTTTGCGCACGGCCACTCCAAAATCTCGGGATGAAAGCCGCTAAATCGCGCCGCACACGAGGGTGCGTTCCGGCGGTTAATTCGCTATAAAGTTGTGTGTGGCGCCTGCGAGGTGCTGTTCGGGCAAACAAGGAGTTCCAGAATGAGCATGCGTTCCGTGCTGCGTGGTCTGAACGTATGCGCGCTGCTGGTGAGCGGCGCCGCATTGGTGCGGGCAGAGACGGTCGACGAGGTGAGCCGGATGCTGACGGAGAAGATGCGGGCGGTCACATCGCTCTCGGCCAAGACCCAGACGGTGGCCGAAATGAGCTCGCCCGGATACTCCGAGCAGCGGGTCAGCAAGGGCGTTCTGGAGCTGCTACGCAAGGATGGCAAAGTGTTCCTGCGAAACGAGTCGCGGGAAGTCGTTACAAGCGAAGCGGCCGGGCAGACCGTCAAGCAGGAAGGCATGGCGCTGGCCATTATGGACGGCACGGGCTACGTCTACTCGTATATGGAAAGCGGCGACCAGAAGACTGCGTATAAGAAAAAATCGCAGGTGGACTGGGACGCCGACCCAATCGAAGGCCTTAAGGCGCTTTACGACATAGAACTGCTGCCCGAGGAGACCATCGACGGGGCCGCGGTCTGCGTGTTCAAGCTGACGCCCAAGGCGGGCTCCGGCGGCGAAGGCAGCGCGCTGGAATATTTCCGCAAGGACTGCGGCTATCCGGTAAAGATCGTTCATTTCGACGCAGCCGGCAAAGCGGTTATGACCGCGACCTACACGGATATCAAGTTGAATCGGGAGATCAGCCCCGAGCGGTTTGTTTTCAACACGCCGCCAGGTGTGGAGTTGGTTGATCTCACTGAGGTTGTGGTTGTCCCGCCTGAGGGACCGGCCGCCGCTACGGCCAGCGCTCCCGCAGCGTCCGAAGCCGGTGAAGGCAGTGTTCCGGCGACGCAGGCTGCGGCAGCGCCCGAGCAAGCCGCGCCGGCCGAGGCCGCCGGCAAGTCGCCGGAGCCGCGCAGGGCCGATGAAAAGGCGAAGCCGGAGAAGAAGGGGAAGGCCAAGAAGGGGGATGCGAAGAAGGACGGCAAGAAGGGGAAGCAGAAAGCGAAGCCGTAAGAGAAGGCAGCGCGGCGTTCGTCACGGGTCTCGACGGCGGCCAATCCGCCTGGGGCGCCCAGGGGAAGCCAACAGTGCATCAGCGCGCCGCGAATCGCAGGATTTTTTCACGCCGCTGCATCAGTGTGTCCACAATGTATTGCGCGTCCGCGGGATCGCTGTATCGGGCTTCGGCCACGATTGCCTCCAGGTGCGGCCGGTCCAGCAAGGCGATCTTGGACGCAATCCAGCGGCGGTCGGCGCTGGTCATGTGGGCGTAGGCGTTGTTTGGCCATTGCGGCGTCCAGAACGCCGGCTTGAAGTGCGAGCCTTCGAATCGCCCAACCGCGGGCGAGATGACCGGCTGGCGCGGGTCGGGCTCGCGGACCCAGAGCCCCAGCGTCATGATTTTGCCCATAAGCGCAGGCACGTCGCCGGCCGGCTGCCAGCCGCGCCAAGATTCCTTCGGGCGGCCCTGCCACGACCCCAACGCGCTGTTGAAATCGACGAGATAGACCCGGGCGTGACCGTGTTCAAAGACCACCAGTGTGTTGTGATCGTTGCGATCGGTGTCGTTGACCCAGGCGGCGGCCAAGCCGAGCCCGCGCAGCTCGCGCCGGTAACGCAGAGCGTCAAAGGCAATGTGCCCCTTGCCGCCTTCTATCATGGCCGAAGCACTCGCCCGGCGGCCATCGAAGGCCGGGTTGCCGGTGCCGGAGATCGTCACGATGTACTCGGCCGGGACGTGGTACCCTAAAGCCCAGTAGATGCGCGACGCGATGACGACGGCGCCGCTACCCAGCTCCGGATAGTACGGGTCATCCGGCTTGAAGAGGTACTCGCGGCCGCGTGCGTCGCGTCCGATGAACCCGGCCGTCGCTCCGACCGACTTCTTTTTGATTACCGTAAACGGCGGTTCCGGCGGGGGCTCAGTACAGGGTCCGCGCGCGACGCGCTCGGGCGTGAGCTCTTCGGGCAAGCGGTTGGTGTAGAACGAACCATCCGGAACTTCGTGCCCGTCAGCGTTCCAGGCCGGGCTGCCAAATACCGCGCGTCGCACGGGGTCGAGCAGCAGAATGTCGCGCGCCGGGACGAAGTACATGTTTCGGGTGTATATGTGCAACGGTGAAAGCGTGCTCGGCTGGAAATCGGCGTCCAAGTATGCGGCAGTGTTCTCGTAGCGCAGGTTGCGGCAACCACCTATGAAGGCGGCGCCTATGAGGATTGCGGCGCAGGTTGGTTTGATGCGCATGCCACTCGTCCATCCGTTCTGACTGCGGAATGATAGTCAGGCAGCGGCCGGGCCGGGCGCGCCGGCGGGGTCGGTCGCGAAGCGCGACAGGTTCGGCAACAGCATGGCGGCGCGGTGGAAAACGATCTCATTGAATCCCAGATGTCGGTAAATCTCGATCGCCCGAGCCGGCCACGAGGCCGTGGCCGCGATTTTGGAATAATCGCGTCCAAGCCATGGTCTCAGCAGCGTCGTTGCCACTGGGACCGGGAAGTCGCTGCCAAAAACGAGTTTGGGGTGTAGTTCCTGAGCGCGTGCCATACGGCGCAGCCAGCCCAGCTTGCTAAAGGCTGTCAGAGCGGAAATGTCGGCATAGAGCGGGGCGTCGGCAAATTCGTCCAAGAGGGCCGCCAGCAGCGCCGCATGCGGGCCGCGATCGCCCCATGGTAAAGCGGGCGTGGCGACATGGGCGATGATGCAAGTCGGCATTTCTGCGGTGCGGCGCAATTCGCGCAGCACTTTCAACAGCGGCTGAACCGAAACGAACTGCGGATGTTGCGAGGCTAAGGTAAATTCTTCGCCATAGTGCATCAGCAACGGCAGTCCTAACTTGGCGCAGTGCCGCAGCATGGCCATGGTCCGCGGGTCTTCGCAGTTGATGTTCTGATGCAGCGGTAACCACTTCATCAGGCACGCGCCGGCTGCGAAAACCTCGTCCAGACAGGCCAGCGCATTCTTGCGATAGGGGTGAATCGAGGCCCCGAACACAAATCGGTTCGGATGGCGGCGGCACAGGTCGCGAATGAGCGAGTTAGATGTGTACATGTCGCTGCCGAGCTGGCCGCGCCGCTCGGGCGGCGGCGGGGCGCGGCCGGCGTCATCGTGATAGCGGTCAAACGCCAGCAAGACGGCCCGCTGGATCGGCCCGTCTGCCAGTAGATGCCGCTCATACCAGGCCTGCAGCTTGCGATCAAAATCCGGGCCGGGGCGCGGCTTCCAGCCTAGTCCCGCCAAAAACGGGGTGACGCTCCAGATGGGGCGCCGAAATATGCGCGGCGCCAGGAAGGAATCCAGCGCCGGCGTACCATCCGCCTCGATTTCCGGCTCGAAGCTGAAGCGCTCGAGCGGCGTTGCACCGTCAGCCGGCTGCGCGGCACGGCGCGTAAGCGTGTAATGGCAGTGGACGTCGACGATCATGGGGCGTTGCCTGGTTTCTGCGGCGGCGGGCAATCCGGCGGCTCACGTTTGGCCCAATCCGCCAGGTCAGCCGCGAGGTTGATGCCCGGCTCGCGATCGGCGTGGAGCTCACGCAGGTTGTGGCGGCGGAAGCCGCGAGCGCGGCGGAGCATAAACACCGTGATGATGAGCCCCGCCAGAACCGCCAGCACCATCCAACGCCAATCCGGACCAGTTTGGCTTATGCGCCCGGCCGTCCGACTGACCTGGCTCGGCCCGCTCGCCACAATCAGCGCGGATAACCCTGGCTCGCCGCTCTGGCGCGGGAAACGGTTGATCTTTACGAAGTATCCGGTGGCTTGCAGCGTGGCGCCGATCGGAATATCCGCGACGTCCTGGGTGAAGATGATCGTACAACTTACCGCCTGGTCCGGGCGCGAGAGTTCCACCTGTGAAACCGGGCGCAGCTCGGGATGGCGCGGATGCACGTATGGATCCTTGTTTCGGCCCACGACGCCTTCGACGGTAACGGGCAGGCCGCGGTAATCAGCCGGCCGCTCAACCAGCACGCGCCAGTCATTCACCACGATCGGCGGCGTGGCGAAGCCCGGCGCTTGCGGACTGTTCTGCACGAACGCGAGCAGATGGTAGTAGGCCGGGTGGTCGAAGTCGTAGGTGAAATCCTGGATCGTCGCGAGTTCTTGGTCGAGGTCGGGCGGAAGTTCGGTGCGGGTATCTGCGAATCCGCGCTGGACCGGGAACAGAAGTGAAGCGGCCGTCAGCAGATACCTGGCGCGTAAACTCATGGACCCTCTTCGTCCCACGGATACGTCGGCGCGCTCGTGGTAGCCGGCGCGTAGTCGGACTCAGACATTGTTTCGGATCCGGGCTGCATCGCCGCGGGCGCGGGCAGCATACGCCACTCGCCCTCCTCTTTGAACGCGAGGATCGCGACTTTGTCGGTCTTGCGCCGCAGTTTTACCTTGCTGTCAGGAGGGAAATCGACTTTGCAAACGACCAGGTAGACTTCCTCGGCCAACTCGGGGAAGCTGTGCTGCTCGATCGACTCCACATGCAGCCCGCGAATGCCATGATAGATCGCGGTGAATCGTTCGCGGCTCTCCGGCTCCCGTCTGCGACTGGCGAGCAAGCGGTAGCCGGCGTAATCGCCCGCCAGGCAGGTTTCCAGGAACTGTTGCACGAACATCGCCGGAGCGGGGTGTTTCTCACGCAGGCCTTCGGCGAACGTGTACTGCGGTTTGACGGGCGGCGGCGGCACGTAGGCCGTCTGGGCATCGGGGCCGCCGGCGCCTGTTTTGTCGCGATCCTTCCGGCCGCAGCCCGAGTAGTTAACTAAAGAGACGCAGAGACACAGAGAAGAGTATAGAAAGATGCGCGGCAGGCGTTTTCTCCGGCTTGGCATTTGCCTTCCCTCTTTGGACTTCTCTTCTCCCGTGTCTCCGTGGATGCTTTCCGCCTTAGCTTTGGCGTCGAGCGTAGCGGACGGCCTGCTTCAGCCAGGTAACGGCCTGCTCGGGCATTTCCTCGACGCGCTCGAACTCGAAGAACTCGAATCCTAACTGAAGTGCGTGAGAAAGCGACCGGACCAGCGCGTCACCCGCCTGGCTTCGGGGCGCGAATAGATTCCAAATCAGACCCGTAATTGGCGCCGGCTCACAACTGCTTGCGTAAGGGGCAAAACTGCCGCCGTTGAAGCTGACCGGCGCAGGCGGCTCCGGCGACTGATCCGGGCCGCTTGCATCACGCGCGTCGAACCGTTCGTCCCGCTCGAGCCGAGTGACTAGTCCGGGCCCGACCGGCTCGCTCACGACGTATACCGTCCGCGGGGCGAAATTTCGCGCAATCTGTTCGATCCAATCATGCAGGTCGGTGTGGCGCGCGTCCCAGTATGGCCCAAGGTGCTCCAGCTTCTTTCCCAACGCTGCGGTGAATCCGGTGCGCGCATAGTCTTGGCCGAAACTCTGCACCGCCTCCGCGGCCGCATCGACGTCGACTCCCGCCCGACTTCCGATCTGCCGGCATGCCGGACAGAAACAGGTGCGTACCCAATACTTGAGCAGCCCATCCCAGAGCAGTGGCCGCGAGACGCCGAGCGGCAATTCCTCCTCGCCGGATCGAATTCGGTCCAGCTCGAAGCCATCCGGCTCATAGGCGGTCAGGTCCGCCAGCGTGGCCTGAACCAGCTCACGAAAAACCGGGCTGCTGGTGCAGGCGCCGTAGCCGGCGAGTTCGCCGCCCCATGCCGTTCGCATGCGGGTCTCCGGCAGAGCCATGAGCGGTCCTCGGAAGCCCCGAAAATTGAGGCGCACCACGAATTTCAGGGCGTGTTTGGCAGCGTACTCGCGCATCGGCCCGAGCGTGTCCCGGCTGCCGGCCCAACGGGCCACGTGCGGGCGGGCGCTGACCGCGGCATATAGCTTGGTTCGTGGCGAAAAATGCCATCCGCCTTCGGTATAGAAATAAGGCTCCTGAAACTCCTTGCCCAGGCGATACTGAACCATGGGGCCGGTGACGGCTGGTACGGTCAGATGATCGATGCCGACTTCACCGACGATGCGGTCGAGCAGGTTGCCTGCGGTACGCGTGAAACTCCAAGGGGCGAGCGTGAGTCCAAAATCCACCGGCATAGCCACACTCCTTAAACACTAATAAGAACCGGAAATGCCGGGTGAGGCAACCGGGCGCGGCGCGGCGGTCAGAGTTACGGCGCGCGGAATTTTTGCCGGTGGGATGGCGGGTGAATATCGGACCGGCGTCGCTCCCCGCTCTCGGGCGCGTTTGCCGCGGGGAGCGCGCGCGTGTGGCGCGCCGTTCGGCGCACCGGGGGCGGGAGGGGGAGAAAATCCCTTCGCCCGCCTTCCGATTCGGCCTCTAAGTTCCTTTCGGGTGGCGGAGGCGTCGGCGAAGGATTACTTCAGCTTTTTCTGCGTCTCTTCCGCCATTTTCAGGTGCTCGCGCAGCACGGGCAGCGTTTTTTCCGCGAATTGCTTGACATCACCCTGACTGGCGGCGATTTGTTTTTCAAACGCCGCGATGTCCGCCTTGTGGTCTTTGATCATCAGTTCCACGTAGGCCTGCTCGAACTCAGGGCCGCTGAGCTTTTCCAGACGCGCCAGCTCCTTGCGCTGCTGTTCGTTGAGCTCATTGGGCAGCTCGACATTGTGCTTAGTCGCCAGCTTCTTCAGCTCGACATTGTTGGCAGTGTGATCCACTATCAGCCGGGTGGCCAGCTTGCGAACATCCTCGCTCGTGGTCTTCTTGTGCGCCAGTTCCCCCGCGCGAATTTCAAATAGGTTGCCTTGCGCCACCTTCGTCATAAAGGCCTTGTCAGCCTCGTTCTCCTTGTCGGCGGCATAGGCTGGGTTAATTACCAGGCAGGTCATCAAAAGAAAGCTTGTTCCAACGCACAGCTTGCACATATTCAGCTCCGAGTTGACTGTTTGGCGCCAGTTTAGCCGACCTTGGAGGCACTTCAGACTGCCTCTCTTCACTGGCTACTTCAAGACATCAGAATAATAGAAGCCAATGCAGCGCAGGCCCGTATCAAGGCGGTCAAACCTCGAATATGCTGCTTTAAGTCGGTTTTAACCCGCCTGTCATCAGGTATTCACTTTCGGACCGCAAAAGTAGTTAAGAGCGTGCGAATGGCGGCAAGCGCTCTGCCGGGCGGATGCCGGCAGTGCAGTATTCGTAACTGTCGAAGGAGAACCCTCGTGAGGCTGCTGACAAACTGTGCGATCTGTGGCGTAATCGTAGCGGGCTGGGCCCTGACACTGCCCGCCGCGGGCCAGACTTCAGAATCCAAGCTGTGGATACCGGATGAGTCGGGCCGATTCGAGCATGGCTGGTTCTGGGACCCGACGGCCGAGTCCTGGAAATACGGCTGGTTTCAGCCCGGCAACATCCAGCCGCGTACGGTAACGCGTGAGTTCGCGCTGGCGGGCGGCGAAACTCGAACGGTAGGGGCCGTGAGCGGGCCCGTTGCGACCGTAACTGCACCCGTTGTAGCTGTAACCGCGCCTATGCCCACGGAACTGCGCGGCACCATCTTGAACATTGAGCAGCGGCGGATCAGCGACTTTGCTCCGCCCCAGGTTTTCGTGACCGTGCACACCGAGGACGGCGCGGTCCGGACGCTCGATTTGGGCGCCGCAACGTTCGTATTCCGGACTGTCCCTGATTTGCATACTAACCAGCAAATTGTGCTGCGCGGAAATATTCAGGGCGCCGCGGGAGGCAACATATTCGTTCCCATTCAGTTCGTAACGGCGCGCAGCATGCTGGCGCTGCCGGTAGCCGCAACTAATCGGCAGGTGCGCGGGGCACTGGTGAATTTGTATACCATTCCGGGACAGGCTGATTTCGAGAAGATGTTGGTCGCCCAGGTACGCACGCACTCCGGCGATCTGGTGGACGTCGTACTGGGCTCGACCGATCAGGTTGGCAACCGCTTCTTTAGCTTGCGGCCGGGTACGCCGTTTATCGCCGAGGGCTTCGTGGAGCAGACGCCCAGCGGCAGCCGGCTGTACGCACAGAACGTGCGCATCCAGGAGCAACAGCCGGCCGAGGTTGTGGTGGAGCAGCCTTCAGCGCTGGTGTTCAGCACCGAGCCGGTGCGGACGGCTCCTTTCGGCCCGGCCCCCGTCTCGCCGGTCGAGACCGTCCAAGGACAAATCGTAGGCTTGCAGACGCAATTCATCGGAGGACAGTTGCACCTGGTGGCGGACTTGACGACGGACGCCGGTTACGTCATGCGGGCCGATCTCGGCCCGACCGCCGGGCTGGATTACTTGGGCCTGGGAACCGGAGAGTTGGTCAGTGTCACCGGCCAGCGCCTCTTCGTGGACGGTCAGCCGATATTGGTGGCCGACCAACTCGCGGTGCGCGGCCAGGTGATTTATGTCGGGTCCATGCCGCAGTTGGTCGGCGCAGTTGAAACCGCGGCCGCGGCGCCGCTGCAGATGTATCACGGGCGAATTGTGGCCAAGCGCACCGAAGATATTCCCGGCTACCGGGACAGTCGCCTGGTGGTCGACCTACGTCTGGACGACGGGCGCGTGGTTCCGGTCGACTTGGGCCTGAAGCGCTGTCTGCGCAAAATGGACCTGGACCGTAATGATTGCATCACGGTCTGGGCGACAAGTGGACTGGTGGATGGCCAGCCGGGACTTATCGCGACGCAACTGGCGGACGACGACAATCGTTACATCGTGGCCAGCCACTGCGAATAGCAGCGAAGCTGCACGCTGGTAACGCGGCGCGCGCGATGAGGACGGCGCGCCGCACGGCTCGTTAGCCGGCGTTCTGAATTCAGCTTTCCTTGGCTGCTTGCGGGGCGCTCGTCCCGGCCGGCGAGACCAGCACGCGGTCCACGCGGTGCCCGTCCATATCCACCACTTCAAACCGGTAGCCGCCCCACTCAAAATGGTCCGCCATGCGCGGAATGCGGCCGAGCTGGTACATGCAGAAACCGGCTACGGTCTGGTATTCGCCCGCCTCGCCGGGCAACTCGGTGAGGTGCAGGATGTCTTGCATTTCCTCGACCGCCAACATGCCGTCCATCAGGTGCGAGCCGTCCTCTCTCGTCACGACGGCCGTGTCATCGCGCGCCTCGCCCGAGGGAATATCGCCCACCAGGGCTTCCATGACGTCCGCCAGCGTCACCAGGCCGGCCACGCCGCCGTATTCGTCAACCACGATCGCCACGTGCCGCCCGGCCTGACGATAGGTCTCCAGGAGCTTCAGAGCGGGCATAGCTTCGGGCACGAAGGGCACGGTCAGGAGCCCCTCGCGCAGGTCCGGAGGCATGCGGTGCACCATCCGCGCCCACTGGCTCTTTACTGACACCACGCCCATTACGTTGTCAATGTTGCCTTGGCAGAGCGGATAGTACGTATGCCCGCCGGCCGACATAGTACGCATGCTTTCGCCGATCGGCCCGTTGGCATCGACCCAGACAATTTCGGTGCGCGGCGTCATGAGCGAGCCGACCCGCCGGTCGCCCAGGCGGAACACGCGCTCTACGAGCGTCTTCTCCACCCGCTCAAATACGCCGGCCCGCGCTCCCTGGTCCAGCAAAATCTTGAACTCTTCTTCGGAGACGGGCACCGGAGCGACGGCCCGCATGCGCAGCAGCCGCATCACCGCATTGCTCGAGCCGCGCAGCAAGGCGATGGCCGGGTAGCCGATACGTGACAGCCATTTCATCGGGCGTGCCACGGCTCGTGCAATCGCCTCGGGATGCGCCAGGGCGATGTTTTTGGGGACCAGTTCGCCGATCACCAGCGAGACGTAAGTAATGGCGGCCACCACTATGCCCAGGGCCACCGCCTGCCGGTGCTGAGCCAGCCAGGGCACCCCGGCCAGGCTGTCGGCCAGGCGGTCTCCCAACTGGGCCCCGCCGAATGCACCGGCCAGGATGCCGACCAGGGTCACGCCGACTTGCACGGTTGCCAGGAAGTAGTCGGGGGCGCCGGCCAGCTCCAGCGCGACGCCGGCCTTGGCATCGCCCTTGCTGGCGCGTGACTGCAGGCGGGTCTTGCGGGCCGAGACGATTGCGATCTCGGACATGGCGAACACGCCGTTTAGCACGATAAGAGCCAGAATGATCAGAATATCCGTTGTCACATCCCACATGGACGTGCTCCTGCGAGCGGCGCGTTCGACCGCACGCAACGGGAGCGAACCTCCTGAACCGCAGGGGCGAGCCTCCCGGCGAGCGGGCGTTTTCGCGCGCGCCAATCTTAACCGCGGGCGAGTTTCGGCGGCACGTCCTGCCGGGCAAAGCTCCGCGAGGTTTTGCCCTCGCTGGCGCTTCGGGCTCGAATTGGGGCGGGCCGCCGATTCGCGTAGTTAATAGCTTACCGAAAGCCCCGCGCTGCGGCAGCATGTGCCGGGCTCCGCAAACCGCGGCGCAGCGCCGCGCTTGCACACCCGCCAGAAGCGGGATGGCCGGATCGACTCTGGGTTCTTGATCCCTGCCGATCAGAGCCGCGTCAGCTCATCTACTTGTGACTGCGTCAGATTGTAGATGAAAAGGGAATAGCCGACGCGGTCGTCCGGTCGCAGATGCCGGAGTTGGTTCAGCAGCCGCCAGCGGCGGGCGCGATCGTAATCCTCACGCATGCCCTGCCATTCCTGGAGCGCGTCCGAGGATTCGCCCGGCGGCGGGGCGGCGGCCGCCGCGATGAGTTCGTGGTAACGGCGTTGCACTTGCGGGTCGGCCCAGAATTCATCCCGCACCTTGGGCTGGCTCAGGCCGAAGAGTTGGTTCACGCT
>JAGPEO010000108.1 GCA_018056925.1 Phycisphaerae bacterium | reverse complement strand
ATCGATGCACTTGAAGATCAACTCGAATCGAGCCTCAAAACCCTTGAATCAGAGCACCAGCGTGTCCGCTCAATCGTACACTGGCCGTGGATAGTTAATGCATTAACGAATTAGAAACGGAATGAGAGAGGATGATCGGGCACTTGCATCAATGGCCGACAACCAGCCTCATCGCCAAAGCTCGGCGCTATTGGGGCGACATTTCTCCAGCGTCCTGCGGTCAACCCGGAAAATAGGCCAAAATTGAGGCCTGTTCCTCGGCGGTTTTCTTCCATGCTTTTGGATCAACCCTCCTCCAACCTCCTGCCGGCGTCCCGGCAGTTGCTCCTCGTCGTTGCTCGGCATTGGGAGAGTCGCGGCGGACAGTTGCAGCGCTTCGCACGTGGTGGCGTCGATGGGGCGTGGCTTCGTGTCGGGAATCCGGTGGCGGTCAGCCTCGGGCGCTCGGGGCTGGCGTGGGGGCGGGGGTTGTATCGGCCGGTCGACGGAGTTGGGCCGGAGAAATGCGAAGGCGATGGCCGTGCGCCGGCCGGTATCTTCCGGATCACCGCGCTGTTCGGGGATGGTAGCGCGGACAGCCGCCTGGCGCGGGCGGCGAAGCTACCTTACCTTTGTGCGACAAGCGATCTGAAGTGTGTCGATGATCCCACTTCGGTGCACTACAACCGCATCGTCGACCAGTCCCGCGTCGGCGGCATCGACTGGAATTCCCGCGAGGACATGCTCCGTGGCGATGACCGCTACGCGCTGGGGGCGGTGGTGGGGTGCAACTGCGATCCGGTGCTTCCGGCGGCGGGGTCGTGCATCTTCCTGCACGTTTGGCAGGCGCCCGGGGTGCCGACGGCGGGGTGCACGGCGCTGGCGCTGGCGGACATGAAGAAGATCGCCGGCTGGCTGGACGGCGCGAAGTCGCCGCTGCTGGTGCAGTTGCCGCGCGGAGCCTTCAAGCGGATGCGGGTAACGTGGGGGTTGCCGGACCGCGCGGATTGATCCAGTTGGCGGCGGCCCCGGGAATCCTCTAGACTCCCCAACTTTCCACCACGCTCATGCCGTGCCCGTGTCGGGGCGGCGTAACCATCGCACCGTGCTCAATCGAATCTGGGTTGCCTTCATCCTCGTCGGCTTCGTCGCCGCCGTGATCCACACGCTGCAGGGCGACCTGGAGATGTTTTCGCGGGTGATGACAGGGCTGTTCGACACGGCGAAGACCGGCTTCGACATTTCGCTCGGCCTGGTGGGGATCATGAGCCTGTGGCTGGGGGTAATGAAGATTGGCGAGAAGGGCGGGCTGATCCAGTTGTTCGGACGGGCGCTCGCCCCCTTCTTCCGTCGCGTCTTTCCCGACATCCCGCCCGGCCATCCGGCGAGCGGCAGCATCGTCATGAACTTCAGCGCCAACATCCTCGGCCTCGACAACGCGGCGACGCCGCTCGGGTTGAAGGCGATGCGCGAGTTGCAGGAGATCAACCCGCACAAGGATACGGCCAGCAATCCGATGATCATGTTCCTGGTGCTCAACACGGCGGGCATCACGCTGATCCCGACCTCGGTGATCGCCATCCGCCAGAGCATCGCATTGAAGCAGGGGCTGGTCGGCTTCAACGCCGCCGACATCTTTTTGCCGACGTTGCTCGGTACCTTCGTCTCGTTCTGCGCCGGGCTGATCGCGGTGGCGATCTGGCAGCGCCTCAACCTCTTCTGCAAGCCAGTGCTCGCCTTCTTCGCCGGCTTTGCGGCCTTGATGGGGGGGCTTTACCTGTGGCTGGGCGGGATGCCGCCGGACAAGATGGCGCAGATGATCGGCCTGCTCGGCAGCGGTATCATCGTCTCGATCATCGTCCTCTTCGTCGCCGTCGCCGCGTGGCGTGGCGTCGATGTGTACGAGAGCTTCGTCGACGGCGCCAAGGAGGGCTTTGGCGTTGCCGTGCAGATCATTCCCTACCTGATCGCCATGCTGGTGGCGATCTCGGTCTTCCGCACCACCGGCTGCATGGATTACGTCATCGGGGCCATTCGCGCTGCCGTGCTGGCACTTGGGCTGAATGACGATTTCGTGCCGGCACTGCCGGTCGGTCTGATGAAGACGCTCTCCGGCAGCGGCGCGCGCGGGCTGATGGTGGACGTGATGACCACCTACGGCGTCGATTCCTTCCAGGGCAAGTTGGCGGCGATCATCCAGGGCTCGACGGAAACGACTTTCTACGTGCTGGCCGTCTATTTCGGTAGCGTCAATATCACGAAGACCCGCTACGCCGTGGCCGGCGGCCTGATCGCCGATGCCGTCGGGCTGGTCGGGGCGATCTTGATCGGCTATGCCTTTTACCACTGAGGCACGGCACGGTTGCTACGGTCGACGCCAAAAGTCGGGTCAAATTCCGGGTTGAACGCCCCCTCCGAGAGATCTGGTAGTTTCAGGATGCAGCTGCTTGCCGTCCTGCGGGGAATCGCTCTAGCCTTGTCCGCGGTCACCGGGCAGGCGCGCTGAGCCCGAAGCCGGGTCAGCCGTGGTGAAAAGCCTCCCACATCGGCCGGACCTTTCGGCCCTAGACTGCGATTGCGCCTGGGAAATCCCGCAGCGCCGGCATCACTGGGTCGATATCAGCGGCGTTTTCCTGCCGCGCCCCGGAGGTGAACTTCGCGTAGGCGTTGAGTTCGCCGGGCGTCAGGTGGCCGGCAAGCGGGGCGATCTGCGAAAAGCGGACGTTGTGACGGAGCAGGTGCAGGATGAAGGTGTGGCGCAGGGCCTCCGGCGTCACCGCGGTGGGTTCTTCCAGCCCGGCGTCGAGCGCCGCGTAGGTGACCCGGGTGGCGACCTCGGCGGCCGCGACCGGTTCGCCCTGCGCCGTGCAGAAGAGCGGCCGCTGCGGCTCGGTGGGGGCGATGCTCGCGAGCTTGTGGGCCAGCCAGCCGGGCAGTGCCAGTTCGCGCGCCGATGCGCCACGGACGGCCAGTCGCCCGCTGTCGGGAGAAAGATCGCCGGCTGCGAGCGCGCACACCTCGTCGGTGGTCAGCCCGAGCAAATGGAGGGCGCACAGCACGAGGCCCTGGTCGTCGGCGGCGGCGAGCAGCGCCCCGACTTCTTCCTGCGCAAGTTCGCGCGGCAGGGACTCCTGCATGGTGAGCTGTGGCGGCGGGCGCTGGCTGGCATCGACCGCCCCGCCAGCGAGCAGCGGCATCGCATCGGCGGTCAGTGCCGGGCCGAACCAGGGCTGAGGCACGACGACGGTGGCAGTGGTGGGCGGCGCCGGCGCCCGGTTGAAGAGTTCAACGAACCACATCGCCAGCAGGCCGAGCACGAAGGAAAGACCGAGATTGATCAGCGCGTCGCGCATGTAGGCGGGGCGCCACGGGCTCTGTGGGGCGCTGGCGGCCTCGATCAGCTTGAGGCTCGGCATGCGCGTGTTCTGTGTGGCCTCGAGCTTGGACAGGCGCTCAACCGCGTTGCGCCGTGCGCCAGCAATCCGCACCAGGTCTTCCTCGATCGCCTTGGCTTCCTGAAAGTTGCCGGAGAACACCTGAGCCTCGCGCCGTTGCCGGTCGATCTGCGTGCGCAGGCGGTCCGCCGCGGCGCGGGCGCTTGCAGCGTCCTCCTCGGCGGTTGCCAGCGCGGCTTGCTGGCTTGCGGCCCGGGTCGAGATAAGTTGTTGCTCCAGTTCCGCGAGCCGCGCCCGCTGCGCCTTGGCGTTGGGATCCATGGCCATGAACTGGGGAGTGTAGACGCGTTCCATGTCGCGCAACTGCTCGCGGGTGGCCGAGATGCGCTGCTCGATCGCCGCCAGTGTCGGGTTGTCCTTGGCTAGTACCGGGCTGCGGCCGGAGGCGGCCGACTCGCGCAGGGTCCGCAGCTTGGCCTCGGTTTTGGCGACTTCCTCGTTGGCCTTGGTCAGCGATTCGGAAAGGCCCTTCATGCGCGCAAGGGACTCGTTCTCAGCACGCTCGGAAGAAACGACACCACTCTGCTCGCGAAAGGCCGCGAGTTGTACGCGCTTGTCGACGATGGTGCTGCCGAGGCGGTCGACTTCGTCGCGCAGATTGGCGACCGCTTCCTGCGAGCTTCTGTCGTGAGCGCTCAGCGACTGCTCGTGATAGGCCTCGATCAGGGTGTTGACGATGCGTGCCATCAACTGCGGCGAGCCGCCGATAGCTGTCAGTTCGACGACGTCGGTGCCGGCGACCGGGGTGGCGGCGACGGCATTCTGGAGGGCGACCACCGGGTCAGCCTCGGGAAAGGCACCGGTACTCCATTCATTCTGCAAGCGGCGATGGACTTCCTCGAGAACGGGACGGCTGGTGATCACCTGGGCCTGGGTCAACAACTCGAGCCGCTGTGGCGGGGGAAGCTCGGCGCTGCTCGAGCCGGCTGCCGTCGTGACTGTCTGCGAGGTGACCACGCCAAAGCCGATGTTTACCTTGGCGCTGGCGCGGTATTCGGGGGCGCGTGACAGGTTCCACGCCAGCCCCGGCAAGAGAGTAATGAGGAACACGGCGAGAAATACGGTCAGCCGCCGCCGGTTGCTGCGGCGGACGGCTTCAGCGTCATCGGCGTGGCGGGTGGGATCGAGGTTGAACCCATCGCGGAACTTCGGAATCCTGGACATTCGATACGGCCTCGGGTCAAGCGGCGGTCACTTCCACAGCAAGGCAATCTTCTTGCCGCCGGGCGGGCCCCGCTTGGTTGGCGACGAATACCCCAAACCCTCTGCGGAAAGCAGAATCTTGAGCATATTCTATCCCATTGATGTTGGCGTCTGCCATGACGATTGCTGGTGTCCCCGTAATGCAACACTTGGGCCTGCCAAGCAAGCCTCGCGCATTGCCGAGTCGGTCGATCGTTGCGGTCAACGGCTGAATATGGGCGAAAATATGCAACTCGCCATACGCTGGTTTGCGTCGTGTCCATCCTCATCCTCCTCAACAAGCCCTATGGTGTCCTCAGCCAGTTCACGCCGGAGGGCAAATGGCGGGCGTTGGACGAGTTCATTTCGGTCAAGGACGTCTACGTCGCCGGCCGCCTGGATGCCGATAGCGAGGGGCTGCTGATCCTCACAGACGACGGCAAGCTGCAGGCCCGGATCGCCGATCCGAAGCACAAGCTGGAAAAGACCTACTGGGCGCAGGTCGAGGGCATTCCCGACGAAGTGGCACTCGACCGCTTGCGTGCTGGCGTCGCCCTGTCCGATTTCACCGCCCGGCCGGCCAAGGTACGGCGAATCGGCGAGCCGGCCGGGTTGTGGCCGCGCAACCCGCCGATTCGTTATCGTGCGGCGATCCTGACCTCGTGGCTGGAGATCCGCATTGCCGAGGGCAAGAACCGCCAGGTGAGGCGGATGACGGCCGCCATCGGGTATCCTGTGCTGCGCCTGGTGCGCGCTGCGATCGGGTCAGTGACGCTGGATGGTCTGGCGCCGGGGGCGTGGCGGAAGATCGACGGCTGTTACAAGGATTTGCAAGGGAGTTTCGATGAATAGGAAAACGCTAGGTGCGCTCGCCGGCCTGCTGCTCGCAGCGGTATCGTGGGCGCAGGATTCGATGCCGGTGATGGAACTGACTGCCGGCATGCATCGCATCGAGGCGGAAGTGGCCGCCAACGACCAGAACCGCCAGGTCGGGCTGATGAACCGCCGGGTCATGCCGGCGCAGCGCGGCATGCTCTTCGTCTTCGGCCGCGAGAACACGCACTGCATGTGGATGCGCAATACCTACCTCCCGCTTTCGGTGGCCTTCATGGATGCCGACGGCGTCATCATCAACATCGAGGACATGCAGCCGCAGACCGAAGCCAACCACTGCGCGAAGAAGCCGGCGCGCTTTGCGCTGGAGATGAACCAGGGCTGGTTCGCCCAGCGCGGGATCAAGCCCGGCACCAGGCTGGGCGGCATCGACAAGGCGCCGCGGCCGCAATAATGACATCCGGAAAATGGCGTTCCCGGCTTGTTGTTGGCGGGCCAGACCCGGCGCTGCGTTCGTGGCTGACCGAGCCGGGTTCGTTGACGGCGCGCTGTCAGTGCGCGTGTCGCGACTTTCGCGTGCGCCTTCTCGACTACGGCAAGGATCTGCCGCAGGCTGACGAAATGCCGCGCCGCCGCCTGGTATGGGTGCGCGAGGTCGTTCTCGAATGCGACGGGGTGCCGGTGATTTTTGCCCATACCGTGCTGTCGACCGTAACCAGGGGTCGTCTGACGCGCTGGCTAACGGGCCTCGGCAGCCGCTCGCTGGGTTCGCTGCTCTTCTCGTATCCCGGGTTCAGGCGCGGTGCGATCGAGTACCGGCGGCTCGATGCCCGCCATACGCTCCATCAGCGTGCCGCAGCCCTCGGGGCGGCCGGGCCCTGCCTCTGGGCGCGGCGCTCGCTGCACCGGCTGGGGGCACAGCAGGTGCTGGTGACTGAAGTTTTTCTGCCGGCAATCGCGAACCTCAAGTAGCACCGCATCCGGACAAACTGCATCGTTACCAGGGCGCCTTTTGCGCCAACCAGGTATCGAGAGCTTCCGGTAGTTCGTGCGTCAGCAGTTCGTGCCGGCCGGCGACCCAGCCATGGACCGGTCCGGGCGGGCGGTTGGCCAGCGCCTGTTCGACCAGTATCCCGGCGGTGACTTGGTCATTGATCAGCCCGAGCTCGTCTTGGATCTGGGTGAGGGACGCCAGGTAGCGTCGCAGCCGGTTCGGGGCCAGCAGGGGGGTGAAGAATTCGACGGCATAACGCAGCTTCTTGAAGCAGATGCGCATCTCGTGTCGTTCTTCGGGCGTCAACTCGGCTGCACGTTCGGCGAGCAAGCGGGCCTGGCGGGCGCGGCTACACAAGCGCTTGCGGGCAAAACTTTTCAGTTTCAGAGGTTGCTGATCCTGCAGACCGTAAACTGCGGCGGTGAAGTCGACCACCAAGCGCGGGTAATCCGGCAGGGCGACCAGATGTGCCGCGGCGGTGCGTGCCTGCTGGGCGCGCCGCACAGCCTCGGCCTGCAGGCGCCGGGCGTCGCGGTGATCGGGAAAGGCGGTGAGGATCGGCGGTAGCGTCTCGCTGACGAAGACATCCCAGTTGCGCGTATCGCCCAGGTCGCCAGCCAGACCCCGCCAGGCCTGGCTGTAGGCGGCCACGAAATCGGCCGGCAGCACCGGGCCGAAGAGCTTGAGCGCCGAGCGCAGGCGGCGCAGCGCGACGCGGCCCTGATGGACGTATTCGGGATCCTTGTTTGCGGTCAGCAGGCCGTATTCATTGCGCTGGAACTGCTCCAGGCAGCTCAGTGCGATGGCGCGGAAGGCATTGACTGGGGACATCTCCGCGCTGAGCGTCGCGGCCTTGGCGCGGAACGGCTTCTGCGGGATCTCGCTGAACAGCGCGTAGCCGCGCTCAGCCTTGCTCATGACGGCGGGGCGCAGATCAAGCGTTTCCTGCAAGACGTGGCTGAGAGCGAAGATGTCGCCCATCACGCCGCTGATCAGTTCGAGTTCGACCTCGCAGATGGGTGTCGAGCGTCCGTTGCATTCGACCTTGCCGCGGTCCAGCACCAGTTCGATCAGCGACTCTCCGACCGGCACATGCCAAGTGGTCCGGCGGAAATCGGTGGTGAATATAGCTTGGAGTCGCGGCAGCGCCTTGTCGAGTACCGCCTTGAATTCCGGCTCATCGACATGGCTGAAGTCGAACTGCCCCGGTTTGGCCGGAGTTTCCCACTCGTGGCGCAGGGCCAAGCCGCCGCTGACCGTGGCCGCCGACTTGACGGTGAGCAGCCACTGTTTCCCCATCTTGCGGAAGCGCAGGGCAATCCGGCGCGCGCTCAACTCCAGTGCCGGGGTGTCGTAATAGGTATTCAGCAGGCGCTGTGTCTGCGGCTTGATGCCGGTCAGCAACGGGTGAGCGGGAAGGCGCCGCGCCGTCTGCGCGGTCAGCTGAAGCTTGAGTTCGATTTCAGTTGCCATGGATGTGCCGGATGGTTGAAGGTTCGGAATACAGATTATGCCCTCTCGGTGCGGCTGCAGGGCGGCAAGCAGTGTCGACAATTGTGCAACTTTATCAATGATCTGTGCCAACTATTTAACGATGGCCGGGGCGGTCTGTTGTGCCGGCCCGGATTGATTAGGCACTATATCGCAACTCAGGCCGCCTTTTGCATGGCATAAGCCTGACGGGCTTCGAGGGGTGAGATGAAGCCTGGGTTTTCAAGACGCCAGTGATGATTGTATCTTTCCTTGAACGCGGTGACGACGACTCGGACCTCTACGACGTTGCCGAAGCGGCGGCCATGGATGGTCTGCTCCTTCAGCGTCCGGTTGAAGCGCTCGGCGACGCCGCTGGTCTGTGGCTCGGGGACAAAGGTGAAGCTTGGCGCCATACCCCGGAACTTGATCTGGTTGAGGAAGTCGTCGGCGGTGTATTGCGTGCCGTTGTCCACACGGGACACTGGCGACCGAGCCCTATGGACTGATGCGCCGGCGGGACGATCCGCAGTTCAAGAAGTTCGTCGATGAAGTGCCGGTTGGCCTGATGAAGAGCGGCACACTGGCCAGGCTCTACGACAAGTGGTTCATGAACCCGATTCCGCCGAATGGTATCAATCTGCGGATGCCGATGTCGGAAAAGCTCAAGGCGGCGATCGCCAACCTCGACGACAAACCGGAGAACTGAGGGCGGCCGTGAAGAGACAAATGGCCATGCAGATCTGCATGGCCATTTGTCTTGGGAGAGCCCGGTTCAGGCGCCCAGTGAGGGGTTCAGGGTGTAGGTGCCGGTCAAACTGGCCTCGGCAAGAACATGGCCGGCGATCGCGGCGCGTACTTCCGGGCCACCAAATTTGCCGGACACCGGCAGCTGCTCGATGTCGAGCGCGTAGACCGTGAACACATAGCGATGAATGATCTCGTCGTTCCACGGTGGGCAGGGGCCGTCGAAGCCGTGGTAGTCGCCGCGCATGTCGTTGTCGCCGGCGAACCAATCAGTGTAGTTGTTGATGCCCTGGAGGGCGTCGTGGGGCGCTTGCGGGCCGGGTTTGCCGCGCGGCGTGACGTCGCTCGAAAATTCACCTTCATTTATGGCGTTGACCGCAACAGGCAGGTCGATCAGCACCCAGTGGAAGAAATCGACGCGCGGCAACGAGGCGGGGACGGTACGGTCTTCCTGATTGACGTCGTCACCCTTGCTTGGTACATCGGGGTCATGGCAAATGACGACGAAGGAGCGTGTGCCGGCGGGAATTTCCGACCATGCCAGTTGCGGGTTCAGGTTTCTGCCCAGGCCGACATGGTGGTCGCTGTCTGGGATGCAGAAGGCATAGTCGCCGGGAATCGCCTGCCCGTCGGCAAAGCTGGTACTGGTCAGTTTCATAGAATGTTTCTCCTCCGGTTAGGCGGCGCGCCGCTTGAAGTCGTTCAGGCGAAAGCCGAGAAACCATAGTGTAGCGAAATAGGCGCTCACGCCAAGCCCCACCAGAACGCCGAGGCGGATCAGGCGTTCGGAGAGCGGATAAGCGAGCCAAGCCGCATTGCTGCCTGCGGCCAGCCACAGCGCGCCGCCCATGACCATGAGCGCGGCCAGCAGTTTGAGCGCGAATGCAGTCCACCCCGGCTGCGGATGATAGACCTGGTGCCGGCGTAGGCCACGATAGAGCAGCGTGGCGTTGAGGCAGGCAGCCAGCCCGATTGACAGCGCCAACCCGGCGTGCTGCAGCCAGCCGATGAAGGCGAGGTTCATCACTTGTGTCGCGACGAGCGAAATCACGGCAATCTTGACCGGGGTACGGATATTCTGGCGGGCATAGAATCCCGGCGCCAGAACCTTGACGAGGATCAGCCCGACCAGGCCGATGCTGTAGGCGACCAACGCGTCGCGGGTGTGGAAAACGTCTTCACCGGTGAACGCCCCGTGGTGAAACAGCGTGGCGATCAGCGGTACCGCGAGCAACGCCAGGGCCAGCGCCGCCGGTGCGGCCAGGAGCAGAGTCAGGCGCAGGCCCCAGTCGAGCAGCTTCGAGTATTCGAGGTGATTGGCGCTGGCGTGGTACCTGGAAAGCGATGGCAGCAGGATGGTCCCGAGCGCGACACCGAGCATGCCAGAAGGGAATTCCATCAGGCGATCGGCGTAATAAAGCCAGGAGACACTGCCGGTTTTGAGGAACGACGCGAAAATGGTGTTGATCAGCAGGCTGATCTGCGACACCGAGACGCCGAGTAGTGCCGGCCCCATCAGTTTCAGGATGCGCCGCACGCCAGGGTCCTGCCAGGCGGCACGCCAGTTCAGCGACGGGCGCGGCAGCATGGCGATACGGTGAAGCGCGGGAATCTGGATCCCCAATTGCAGTACGCCGCCGAGAAAGACCGCCCAGGCCAGCGCCAGAACCGGCGGATCGAAGTAGGGCACGGCGAACAGCGCCATGCCGATAAAGGCGATGTTGAGCAGCACTGGCGTGAACGCTGGTAGCGCAAAACGGCTCATGGTGTTGAGAATGCCGCCGGCGAGCGCAACCAGCGCGATGAAGAAGATGTAGGGGAAGGTGATGCGGGTCAGGGTGACGGTCAGCTCGAACTTGCCCGCATCGGCAGCGAAGCCGGGGGCGGAAATCCAGACCAGCAGCGGTGCCGCAGCGACGCCGATGGCGGTGATGACGAACAGCACGAGGGCCAGGATACTGGTCACATGATCGATCAGCAGCAAGGTTTCCCGGTCACCGCGCTTGTTCTTGTATTCGCCGAGAATCGGCACGAAAGCCTGCGAAAAGGCGCCCTCGGCGAACATCCGGCGCAACAGGTTGGGCAACTTGAAGGCAACGAAAAAGGCATCCGTCGCCAGACCGGCACCGAAGGCGCGGGCGATCACAAAATCACGGACAAAACCGAGGATTCGCGAGAGCAGCGTCATGCTGCTGACCGTCGCCAGGGCGCGGAGAAGATTCATGGGTTGCCGGCGTTGCCTGAAAGCGCGTGCGAAAGATATAATTGTACGCTGTGCTGCTGCAGTAGCTCAGTTGGTAGAGCAACTGATTCGTAATCAGTAGGTCGGAGGTTCGACTCCTCTCTGCAGCACCAAGAAATCAAGTACCTAACCCGGATGTTTCATAAACCCGCCGCGTGATGTCAATGTCGTGCCATTCCAGCCGTGATGCGAGTCAGCTTGCTGCGAATTTTGCTGGCAACCCGCCACGATCGGCCAAATACCCCAACTTTTG
>JAGPEO010000107.1 GCA_018056925.1 Phycisphaerae bacterium | reverse complement strand
TGCTTCGGACGCGGCACCTGGACGGTTCGCTGGTCGACCCGACCGACTTGCCGTCGCGGCGGGCGCTACTGGGCGAGACGGTCAAAGGCGAGCAACTCATGCTTACCAACGCCAAGGGCCGCGACATCATCATCGAGGCAGCCGGAATTCCGCTGCGCGTGTCCGGCCGCTTGATCGGGGCGGTCGGCGTCTGGAACGACATCACGGAGCGCACCCGCATCGAGCGCGAGCGCGAACTGCTCTTGGCCAGCGAGCGTGCGGCGCGCTGCGAGGCCGAGCACGCCAACCGCGTCAAAGACGAGTTCGTCGCGACGCTTTCGCACGAGCTGCGCACGCCGTTGAACGCCATCCTCGGCTGGGCCCAACTGTTGCGGCGTGGGCGGCCCGATCCGGAGGACGTGAAGGAAGCTCTGGAGGTCATCCAGAACAACGCGCTGGCGCAGAAACAGCTCATCGACGACCTGCTGGACGTAAGCCGGATGATGTCGGGCAAGATCCGCCTGAACCGGCGCCCGCTCAACGTAAGCCAAGCCGCGGTTGAGGCGCTGGCCTCCATCCGCCCACAGGCCGAGGAAAAGGGCCTGCGCCTGGAAGAAGCTATCGAGCATGAAGCCGGCTGCGTCCAGGCCGACCCGGAGCGCCTGCAGCAAATACTGTGGAATCTGCTGTCGAACGCGGTGAAGTTTACGCCGGCCGGCGGCCAAATCCGCTTCGCACTGGAACGGCAGGGGCAAAACGCCGTTTTGACCGTGAGCGATACGGGCATCGGGATTCGCCCCGAGTTTTTGCCTTTCCTCTTCCAACGCTTCCGCCAGGCTGACGCTTCCACGACGCGCCGCTATCGCGGGCTGGGCCTGGGCCTGTCGCTCGTCAAGCAACTGGTCGACCTGCACGGCGGGAGCATTTCGGCCAGCAGCCCCGGTGAAAACCAGGGCACCACCTTTACCGTGACGCTCCCGCTCATAACAGAGCCCGTTATGGAATGCCCCCCCGCCGCAGCCGATAGGGGTGGCGGCGACGGCGGCGAACCGGATACGACGTTGCAGGGCCTGCGGGTGTTGATCGTGGACGACCTGGCGGACGCGCGCGAACTGCTTTCGCGATTGTTCCGTGAATACGCGGCCGCGCCGGTTGCGGTCGGCTCGGCAGCGGCCGCCCTCGAGCAGATTCGCAAGGCCCCGCCCGACGTTCTGGTCAGCGACATCAGCATGCCGGACGAAGACGGGTACAGCCTGATCAGCAAAGTGCGGGCTTTGCCGGCGGAGCGTCTAGCCCGCATTCCGGCCATCGCCGTGACCGCGTTTGCGCGCCCCGAAGACCGCAGCCAAGCGATTCGCGCCGGGTTCCAGGCCCACGTGAGCAAGCCGGTGGACCCGGCCCAACTGATAGCGTTAGTGGCCGGTCTATCCGGGCGAACGCTCCACCGCAAGAAAGCCTAGCACCAGGGCGAACCGCTGGAGAGCGCAAATTTCCGCTGAGGCGCTCTGGGAGGCACGCGCGGCGCGCTATCTGATGATCATCAGCAGTTGATTCAACAAATCGCTTGAGACGCTGATCACGCGGCTGGAGGCCTGGAACCCGGTACTGGACGTCACCAAACCGATGAATTCGCGCGACAAGTCGACGTTGGAAAGCTCCAGCGCGCCGCTCAGAACCGTGCCGGCGCCAAGTTGTCCGGGGGCGCCGATCGTGGCATTCCCGGAAGCGGGTCCGACTCCATAGCAGTTGTCGTCGAGCCCGACCAGTCCTTCCTCGTTGGCAAACGTGGCCACTGCGACTTGGCCCAGCCTTTGCGTCAGGCCGTTCGTGAAAGTGCCATAGATCATGCCGTCCTCGCCCACGCCGAAGTTCACCAGGGTGCCGGGCGGGAAACCGTCCTGCTCGCTGGCGACGATGCTCGAGGTGTGGGTCGAGAGCCCGTTTACGCCGGAGAAGTCAAGGGTGAACGTCAGCGGGGTAGCGGCGCCCGTGCTGTCGCGGCTGAGTGTGAACTGGTTGCCCGTGGCGCCGACGAAGTTGCCTTCGTTGTCAAACGCTACCGTTCCGGTGCCGAGCACGCGTGAGCCGTCCCTGGCGTCCGGCGACTCCGCGTAGTAGCGCCAGACCGGCCCGCCGTTGGGTGTCCGTTCGAGGGCAAATGTCACGTTGACGGTCACCGGCGTGCCGAGCGAGTCGTAGGCAGTGAAGGACGTGAACACGCCGGAGCCATCGGCGGCAGCCGTTTGAGCAAACTGGAACGGCAGTGAAACCGTGGCGTTGTCACTGGCGAAGTCGTTGCCGGAGATTTCGAAGCTGTTTTGCTCGCCGGCATTGCCGCGGATAACGAGCGCGCCGTTTTCAATCGTTACGCCGGGCGTGCCGGGCAGGCCGGCGTCGGTATTGATGCCCAGAGCGCCTTGCAGCCAGTTCGCGAAATCGCCCAGCGTCGTGCCGTCAACGCCGACCACGAACGAGCGGGCGGGCAACTCGCGCTCGCCCTTGACGACGCCCGAGACCCTAATGGTATTGCCCGTGGCAAACAGGGCGGTGCCCGGGTCGGCGGCGGAGAACAAGTTCGTGAGGGCCGTACCCGCCGTCGCGGCGTTACCCGCACCGTCGACCAGCGCCTGCGACAAATGCTCAGAGCCGCGCGTGGCTACGGTGCCGGCCGCGCTCAGGTCCCCGTCCATGATCACGGTTGAGGTCGGCCGCGCCATTGAGGCCGTACCCAGCGGGATGGTGATGTCGGTCAGGACGCCGGGCACGATGTTGAAGCCGCTGTCGACGCCGAAGCCCTGGACGAACTTGCCGTCGGTGGTGACCAGGCGGTTCTGCGCGTCCAGCGCAAATGAGCCGTCGCGCGTGTAGACTTGCCCGCCGCCGGCGTCGCGTAACACGAAGAAGCCACGTCCGTCGATGGCCAGGTCGCTGGCGATGCCGGTGGTTTCGAGCGAACCGGGCGTGAAGTTGCGTTGCGTGGCGCCGACGTCCACGCCCAAACCGATTTGAATGGGGTTCGTGCCGCCAGTGGTGGCGCTGGGCGCGGTGCCCAGGGACATGGTGTGCGCCAACTGCGACTGGAACAGCGTCCGCGAGCCCTTGAAGGCGGTCGTATTCACATTCGCGATGTTATTACCTATGGTATTGATCCGGGTTTGGTTGGCATTGATCCCGGTCAGCCCTGTATACATGGCGGTCGTCAGACCCATGGAAAGCTCCCCTTGGTGGCTTGTGCTTTACTTCTGGAGTGAGGTGGCGGTGCGCGGCTGCGGGTGCAGCAGACTGTCCAGCCACGACTGTATCGTGTTCGAGTAGGCGTTCTCACTGCTCGGCGTCCGGCGTTTGGCGGCCGCGGCCGCGTTCGTATTGGTCGTGTTGGCCGTGTTCGCCGCGTCCGTGGCTCCCGCGTCATCAGCGCATTCGGTCACTTTGGTGAGGTTGTTGGCACTGAGCATGGCGCCGTTGTCCAGCTCGAGGACCGCAGTGCCGTCAGCCATGAAGCGGATGGCGATAACCACACCCGACAGCAAGGCCGGTTCCCCACCGACGTTGAGACCGACGCCCTCAACGTACTTTCCGAGCAGGTCGCCGGCCCCCGCGGTGCGCTGCTGCTGCGCGAGCTGTTGCAATGTCTGCGTGAGCTGGGCCGACTGCTCGATTGAGCGGATTTGCGAGACCTGCCCAATCATGTCGGAGGTTTTGGTAGGCTCCAACGGATCCTGCTGTTGCAGTTCGGTCACAAGCAGATTGTAGAAATCCTCGCTGGTCATGCGATTCAGACCGGCACTCGAGGATGAACCGCTGTTGGCGCTGGTGACGCCGTTGATGGCATTGGTTTGCATAGTCAGACCCACGCTCCGGCCAGCGCCCTGCGCTGCCGCCTGCGCAAGCCGCCCTCCCTGGCTGCTTACGCCCAGATGTTAACCCGCGGCTCCGCCGACGGTTCCGAATCTTCGTCGAGGGCCGCATTCTGTGACGGGCCCGCCGCCGGGGAATCCGTTCCCGAGTGTTGCGGATGATCCGTCTCCGCTCCTGCGCCGCCGCCGGTTCCTCCGCCGCCGGAGTGTGGCGGCAGGTCAAAGGCCTGCGGCGCGGCCTGCGCTGCGGGCGGACGGATTTCGACGTGCTCCAGATGGACGCCACTCGCGTGCAGTCCGTCACGCAGCGAATCCAGATGTTCGTAAAGCAAGCGATATGCCACTTGCGTCTGAGGCTCGACCCGCAGTGTCAAAGTATCGTCGCGCAGCCCCAAATGCAGCCGTATTTTCCCGAGTTCCGGCGGGTCGAGTTGTAGTGTCGTCTGTGAACGATTGTGGCTGATCTGTGCGCGTAGCACGCGCAGGATTCGCTCGAAGTTTGCGTCATTCTTGCCGGTCTGGGGCGAAGCGGCTTCAGGTCCAGAGTTCGACATAGCCGGGCGCGCCGGGTTTGTTTGTGTGCCCGGAGCACTGACTGTGGCAGTAACGTTTTGCGTAGCCGCCGCCGGCTGGGCCGCCTTTGAGGCGCCCGCGGCGGAGTTGGCCGGCGCTGATGGCGTGAGCGCGTCGCCCGCCGGGGGTGCAGTTGTGGCCGGAGATGGGGGCAAGGCCCCAAGGGCTTTGACCGCATTTGAGTTAGCGGGCGCGGCGGCCGAAATCGCGCTAGCTGAAATTTGTTGTGCGCCGGTTGCGACACCATTGGTTTGCGGCGGGGCTAGCCCTGCTCTATCGGCCGGAACGACCGGGATCGAGCCGCCGGGCTGGTTAGGCTGGGCGGTTGCGGCCGGTGCCGGCTTCGCTGCGGCTGCGCTCTGGGGCGCCGCCGCTCCGTGCGGCTCGCTTTCGGCCTCGGCCTGGGCAGTGGAAGGCGCACTGGCGCGGCTGGCGCTCGCGTTCTCGCGAGCGGCCGCGTCGGCCAGCGTGCGCTGGAAGTTGTCACGTTGCAGCGTGGCCTTCTGTTGCTCCTCGTTGGCCATCTGACGCTGGGCGGCACGACTGCCCGGCGCCATTTCGCGTTCGGCTTCTGCCGTAATCTCGGCGAACGTGGGACGGGCGTCGGCAGCGGCTGCGGCGGCCGTCTGCTGGGCCGCGGCATTCGCGTCGCGCTGGCGACGATCATCCTCCTCGCGTTCGGCCTGATGTTGTTCGCGCAGCGCTAGCGTTTGCGGGCTCAGGCTGGTGAGCCTGAGAAGGTGGGGCAGAAGCAGAAGCCCCGCGTGTCCCGCGATGGGGGCGGGCACGGTTGGAGCGACCGGACTAAACTGCATGCGGCACCTCTAGGGTGCGGCGTCGCCGGCAGTCTTCCTTGACATGGTGGCAGCGCCACTGGCTTCATAGGTACGTAGCTGCTCCAGCAGTTCGGATAATATCTTCTGTTCCTCAGGCGCCTTCATTTGCGCCAGAATGCGCTTGGTTGTGGCGACCTCGAGTTGCATGACGAGGGCGAGCGCTTCGGCTTTATTCGTGCTCCAGAGCCACACCAGGTGCTCCTTGGCCTGCTGCGGGGCCAGCCCGGCAAACAGTTCCAAATGCTTCTGGGCGGCCTCATTTACCACCTCACCCGTGACCTTCTGCTGCTCGGCGGCCCAATCGGCCTGCTGAGCCGCAAGTTGCTCACGCTCGTTCACCAGGTATTGCAGTGACTGGTCGAGCAGTCGTCTCTGAGCCTCGATGTCGCGGGCGGCGCGTTCCAGCAAGTGCGATTGCAGCCGCCGCTGCCGCCGAGCGGCATCTATTTGCTCCAGCGACTGGTCGCGGCCTACAGGCGGCTCGTCGAGTTCTGCCGGCTGAGTGGCGGGCTGCGACTGTGGGAATTCGTCGAGCTCGCCGCGTACGACGGCGCCGATCCGTTCGAGGCGCGCCGCGTTCAAGCGGCCCGTGCCAAACAGAAAGGCCGAAAAGCCGCCGCCGGCCAGCAGGGTCGCGATTGATACAGTCGACAGCAGGTTGTACAGTCTGCTTAACACGTACTATTCGCCACGGTGCCAGAGTTCATACCCGGCCACTATTAATCACACGATCCAGCAACGAGCCGCACGATTCTGCGACAACAACTATGGGACCGCCGCTGTGGGGCGGGGGCCGGCGGAGTCGCCCGCCGCTTTAGTCTGCAACTGTTGTGCCAATTCATCGGCCGCGCTCTGCTCCTTGCGGGCGCGCCGGCGGCGGTACTCGTCCCAACGGCGCTGCCGCAGCTTCTCAATAATGCGCGCCTCCTGCCGGGCCGCGTTGTACTCGGACTGCAATTGCTGCAGACGAGCCGTCATTTCGGCCCGCAGCAGCGTGCGCTGGGCGATAGTGGCCCGCAAATGAGCGATCCAGGTCCGGGTGCGCGCCAGGTCCGCGGGCTTGATAAAGGGCTGCTGCTGGTTCTGCAGTAGGCCGGCGTGCTGGGCGGAAATTTCGGCCCAGGTGGCCTCGTTGAGCCGGTCGAGCCGCGCAATATCCGCGCGTTGGGCGGCGACTTTGCGCTTTGCCTCGCGTTCGCGTAGCTTGCGCACCTTTAGTAGTGTCTGCAGCGGGAATTTGAAGCGCCGCATATGGCCTTTCGTATCCTTCGGGGCCGCTTGTGCGCGGAGGTTAGTCCTTAGTCGTTAGTCTTTAGTCCTTGGTCATTAGTTGTTAGTTATTAGTTGTTAGTATTGAAAGAATGTGCTCCACATCAAGAAATACCTCATTTCCCATTTTGCGTCCGAGTGTTCTTGCGCGCGCCGTCCTGCGCGGGCCTGCGCGGTGCGTCGACTGCCGGGGCTGGGCGGCGCGCCTGGAGCTGCTGCGTCGTGCTCTGTATTAGCTGACCCAACTGCTTCAGGGCGGCCGCGGCTTGTGCGAACGTGCAGCCGCTAGTGCGGTCTTGCCGCAAGAAGTCTTCGATGGCCGCGCGCGTCTGCACGGCCACGTCGTAATCGAGATTGGCGCCCGGGACGTACGCGCCGATGCTGACCAGGTCTTCAATGTCGTGCCAAGTGGCCAGCACCCGCCGGACCGCAAGAGCCGCGCTGCGCTGCTCGGCGTCGATCACGTCGTCCGCCACGCGGCTGATGCTGTTTAGGACGTCGACGGCCGGGTAGTGCCCGCGGTTGGCCAGGCTGCGCGAGAGCCATATGTGCCCGTCGAGTATGCCGCGAACCACGTCGGCCAAGGGTTCGTCGATATCATCGCCTTCGACCAGCACGGTGTACATTCCAGTAATGCTGCCGGACTGCGTGCGCCCGGCCCGTTCCAAAAGGCGCGGCAGCAGGGCATAAACGCTGGGCGGATAACCCTTTGCGGTGGGCGGCTCGCCGGCGGCCAAGCCGATCTGGCGCTGTGCCATGGCCAGTCGGGTTAGCGAATCCATCATCAGGAGCACGTCCAGCCCCTGGTCGCGGAAGAACTCCGCGATGGCGGTGGCATGGAAGCCGGCACGGACGCGCAAGGCCGGAGCGCCGTCGGACGTGCAGACTACCAGTACGCTGCGTGCCAGTCCGGCGGGCCCCAACTGGCGTTCGACGAAGTCGCGCACCTCGCGCCCGCGCTCGCCTATCAGCGCCAGCACGTTCACGTCCGCCTGCGTGTGTTTGCAGATCATGCCCAGCAGCACGCTTTTGCCCACGCCCGTGCCGGCGAAGATGCCCAGGCGTTGCCCGCGACCGGCGGTGAGCAGGCCGTCAATTGAACGGATGCCCAGGCCGAGCGGCTGGTCAATGGGGCGGCGCTGCAGGGCCTGCGGAGCATCGCAGTAAAGCGGGTAGCGAATGTTTAGGCGTGGGGCCGGGCGCCCATCCAGGGGTTCACCCTGACTGCCGAGGACTCGTCCAAGCAAGTCGAAGCCGACCGGGACGCGCGGCGGCCCGGACAGGCATTCCACCGGGTCGTCGGGGGCGATGCCCGTGGCTTCGCCAAAGACGGAAAGCACAGTTCGATTGCTGAGCAGGCCGACGGCTTCGGCATAAATGCGGCCGGAGCGGCGCGTGTGAATAACGCAGCGTGCGCCGACTGGTACGGGCAGATCTGCGGCGTAGACGGTCATGCCGGTAATGGCGGCGACCCGCCCGATGATGCGTTCACTGAGCAGCCCCGAGACTTCGTCTGCGACGTGCGCGAACACATCCGTGGCGGCGGCTGCCGCGAGCGGTCGTGACAGACGGGCCCGGTCGTAGGCCAGAGAGTTTTGTGCGGCCGCCGCGGTCACGTAGCTGTGTTCCCTTCGGTCGTTAGCGGTGGTCTTGCATTGGTGGCCGGCAGCTCCGGCGATGGCGCGGGCGGCGGCGTGGGTTCGACGTCGGCCACGGTGACGCACAAGGCTTCGGCGATGCGCTGCACTTGCGTTTCCAGTCCGGCATCGATCTCGCCCGCGCGTGTCCGCAGGAGGCAGCCGCCGCGTTCGACCTTTTCGTCAGCCACAAGTTTCACGTGCGAGAACTGCTGGACGGCGGCGGCCAACTGAGCCCCGCTTTCCTTGAGCATTTCAAGATCGGCCGGATTGAAACACAGTTCGGGGTCTTCTGCATGTTGGGCCATGTCGAGCAGCGCGCGGCCATTGGCCAGGGCGACGCCGATCGAGCGGCCGGCCTCCAGCTTGCAGACGCGTCGCGCGACTCGCAGGGCCAACTCAATTAGCCCGCTCTCGGCGGCGGTGATGAGGCTGCGCTTGTGCTGGTCGAACTCAGCCAAGGCAGCCTGCAGGCTCTGCGTGAGGCGTTGCACGTCGGCTTGCGCCTCGCGCATGGCGGCCGCGTGGGCTTCGGCCCGAATTTGTTCGAGTCCGGCGGCGCGTCCCTCGGCGAGCCCCTCGGCGCGTCCCTCCTCGAGCGCCCGGCAGCGCTCGCGCTCGGCCAGTCCCAGCGCGTGGCGTTGCGCCGCCGCCAGAATTTCGCGGGCCTCCGCCTGGGCGCGTTCGATAATCGCCCGCCCCTGTTGTTCCAGGTCGGCAAAGGAGAACGCCGCGGTGCGTGTCACTGTTTCCTTGCGAATTATGCCAGCCATGCACTCACGGGGCACTGCTGTGGCAAAGGCGTCAGGCCGGTGACCTACTCAGACAGCGGCGAGACGCAGGCGCCACACCGTTTACACAATCAGGTCCCGGTCGCCGCCCTTGCCGGCCACGATCACTTCGCCGGAGTCCTCCAGGCGGCGAACGATGTCCACGATCTTCTGCTGAGCCTGCTCGACGTCCGCGACGCGCACCGGCCCCATGAACTCCATTTCTTCCTTGATGATCTGCGCGGCGCGCTCTGACATATTTCTGAAGACCTTTTCCTTGAGCTCCTCGCTCGCCGTGCGCAGGGCCAAGGCCAGCTCTTCGTTCTCGACCTCCTTCAGCACCGCCTGAATGCCCTTGTCGTTCACACGCATGATGTCCTCGAACACGAACATCAGCCGGCGAATCTCCTCGACTAGGCCCGGCTCGTTTTCCTCTAACCCCTCCAGGATGGCCTTTTCGGTGGCGCGGCCGGCCAGATTCAAAATTTCGGCCACGGCCTGGATCCCGCCGACGCGCTCGAAGCGTTCGGAGACCAGGCCGGCCAAACGTTTTTCCAGGCCGCGTTCGACCTCTTTGATAATGTCGGGCGAGGTCTGGTCCATTTGCGCGATGCGCGTAACCACCTCGATCTGCCGCTCCGTTGGCAGGCCGGTCATTACCTCGCTGGCCATCACGGGCGGCAGATAAGACAACACCAGGGCGATCGTTTGCGGGTGCTCCTCCTGAAGGAACGTGATTAGGTTTTCCTTCTCCGTTTTCTGCAAGAAGCTGAACGGCTGCTGGTGAATTGAATGCTCGATCGTGGCCATGATGCGTTTGGCTTCATCGCTCGGCAGCGTCTTCATCAGCAGATTGCGGGCGTAAGCCAAGCCGCCCTGGTCGACATAGCGCCGCGCCAGGACCAGGTTGTAGAATTCGTTTACGACCTGCTCGCGCAGTTCCGGTTCGACCATGTCGATGCTGGCGATTTCGCGCGAGATTTCCTCGACCCGATCGCGCGTCAGCCCCGCCAAAATTTTGGCGGCCGTGTCCTGCCGCAACGCCAGCATCAAAATCGCGGCCTTGCGGATGCCGGTCAGGCCGGACGGCTCATCCGGTGTTTTCAGACTGAAGCGCGCCATCTGTTCCGCTCACCGCTCCAAGGCGTCATTGCGCTGAATCCACTGCTCGAGTAACGTCGCGGCCATTTCGGCGTCGCCATCGACGACCTGGGCCACCTGGTCGAGCATCTTGTTGGTCTGTACGGTGCGCTCGTCGACTTCCTGCGCCACCAACACGCCTTCGGTCGTCGCGGCCTGCCCGATCGCCGAAGGCATCACTTCCAGCGCCTCGCCCGCCGCTTGACCGGGCGCCGCGGCCTGCCCCGTGCGGCGGCTCTGCTCGCGGCGCGCGGCCTTGGCCACGTCGCTGGCCGCCCGCCGCGCCGCCTCGATAGACTCCTTGGGCAATCCAATCTCCAATCCGAAGGCTTCGCCGCCGTCGCGCTTGCGGGCCATGCGCAGCATCAATCCCAGCGAGATCACCGCCAACAGCCCCAGGCCGGATTGAGCCCCATACCGCCGCACATAGTCCAGCACTTCATCGCCGGCCGTGGCCCGCACCGCCGCCGGCTCGGTTTCCAGAACTGTGTCGTAATACCAGTCCACCGCTACGTGCGCGTCGTCCTGTGGTTTGACCAGCTTCTTAACCTGGCTGACGACGCGCGGCTTCTCGCGCTCGAAAACCTGCTGCAGTTGTTCCTCGTTGGGCTCGCCCGCACTCGGCTGCGACTGTCGAAACACGTGCTCAAGGTAGCTGCGCGAGAGATTCACCGCCGCCCAGACTTCTTTCATTCCGCCGGGCGAAGTAGCCTCTTGGGTGCGCCGGTAACCAGACGTGTATTCGGTGCTGCTGGTCTCTTTGCTGGTGCCTTCGTCTGCCGCGGGAATGCCGGCGGACACGCCCACATTGGGCACCACACCCGGCTGGCCGTGCGGACGCGCGCGGACGGTGCGTTCCGCGGTCGTCTCGACCCGCGTTTCGATCGGGTCGGTGGGCGCTTGAATTTCGCTGGTCTTGTTGGTCAGCTCCAGTTCGACCTGCACCGCCACGCGGCTCTTCGGGTCGGGCAACTGGGCGATGATTTTGGCGCGGATGTCCTGCTCGGCCTTGCGGCGCTGGCGATCGAGGCTGCTGCCAGCCGCCGTTTCGCTATCCCAGTCCAAGGCGCTGACGCCGTTGCCATCGAGCACCTCGATATTCTGCAAAGGCAGCCCGCGAACCGCGCCGCAGACCAGCCGGGCGGCCGCCAGGGCGAGGTCGCGGCCCACAGGTTCGCCGCCGGCCATGACG
>JAGPEO010000428.1 GCA_018056925.1 Phycisphaerae bacterium | reverse complement strand
TTGCCGCCCGGTCCTATATCCATAGGCCGGGCGGTTTTCATTTGGTGTATGAACACCATCTATGGTCCGAAATTGTGCGGCGATAGCGCTTGAGTTTGTCTGTATGAAGAGACCTCAATCGCCGCTAACTCTTTACCCTGCCTAGAATTCCGCTTGATTGACGAGGCAGCTTGCCGTATCATGATCGGGTGTCCCGAGTGCCGCGTTTTGCGCAAGTAAAGCCGGTCGGACAAGTTTGTGTTGGAGATGGCCGCCCCTCGGCGGTTCGGACAGGGGAACGTTGATGAAGACGATCACCAAAAAACACCTTGTCGACCGGATATCCGAACAGACTAACTACAAGCGCATCGTGGTGAAACGCGTCATTCAACAGTTCCTGGAGGAGATCGTCCGCGAATTGGGACAGGGAAATCGCCTGGAATTCCGGGATTTCGGCGTGTTTGAGCTGCGCGAACGGGCGGCGCGAGTGGCGCAGAACCCCAAAACGATGGAAAAAGTGCACGTCCCCAGCAAACGCACTGTCAAATTCAAGGTCGGCCGCATGATGCGCGACCGGCTGCTGCTCGATCATCGGCCGCGGAAAGCGGACCAGCCGGCGGGGACGGCTTCCTGACCTCGCATTCTGCAAGTCTTTTGTAGTAAAGCTCTTGCGCCGCTCTGGCAGTGAGCGGTGCTATGCCTCCGCGCCATCTTGACGTTTTGACATCAGCCACGACGAGCCGCCGAGCGGTTTTAATCTTGACGCTCTTCGCTGCCGGAAGTATATTAGGATTTTGTTTGGGTGACGCGCGGCCCTGGTAGACGGCTCTCGCTAACCTGATTATTGGCCGCAGCGTCAGACCCATCGGCAACTTGAGGGGAAGGGAGCAGAACGTGAAGCACGCCGCAAAGTCAGGAACGGGGTCAGAGAGGAGGATGGGCGGCCGGCCGGCGCCGCCACGTCGCGAGCCGCCTTCGTCGAGGGGCTCGCGGTCAGAAACGGCGCCGCCGGTCGCCGGCGTTTCAGCCGCTCAAGGCTCGCAGGCATGGAGCGCGCGCGACCTGTTGCGGCGCGTCTTTGGTTTTGAAGACTTCCGCGCCGGCCAGCAGGCGGTCATCGAGCGCTTGCTCGCGCGGCGCAACGTGCTGGCGATCTTCCCGACCGGCGGCGGAAAGAGCCTGTGCTATGAGTTGCCCGCGCTGCTCTTCGACGGCCTGACCGTCATCATCTCCCCCCTGATTGCACTGATGAAAGATCAGGTCGAGTTCCTTACGGCCCGGTCCGTGCCGGCGGCCCGACTGGATTCGAGCCTCGGACCGGACGAAACGCGCGGGGTGTACGAGGGCCTTCGTTCCGGCACGTTGCGCCTGCTTTACGTCTCGCCCGAGCGGCTGGGCAACGAACGCTTTCTGCACCTGCTGGAAGGCCGCCGCATTTCCCTGCTGGCTATCGACGAGGCCCACTGCATCAGTGAGTGGGGCCACAACTTCCGCCCGGATTACCTGAAGATCGCCCGCTTGGCCAGGCAGCTCAAGGTGGAGCGGGTGCTGGCGCTTACCGCAACCGCGACGCCGACCGTGGCCGCGGATATCACGCGCGAGTTCGGCATCACCAAGAATGACGTGGTGCACACGGGCTTCTACCGGCCCAATCTCAACCTGCGGGTGGCGCCGTGCGCCGCCCAGGAGCGGCTGGAGCTGCTGCTATCGCGCGTGGAGCAGCGCCCGGCCGGGCCCACGGTGGTGTATGTGACGCTGCAGCGGACGGCGGAAGAGGTCGCGCAGGCCCTCTGCAAGCGCGGTTTTGCCGCCCAGGCCTACCATGCCGGGCTGGACGCCGAGGTGCGCAACAGCGTGCAGGATGCGTTCATGGCCTCGGACCGGCTGATCGTGGTGGCGACCATCGCGTTCGGCATGGGCGTGGACAAGGCGAACATACGCTACGTCTATCACTACAACCTGCCCAAGAGCCTGGAAAGTTACATGCAGGAGGTCGGACGGGCCGGGCGGGATGGTCAGCCCGCGATTTGCGAGTTGTTGGCCTGCGCGGACGACGTCGTCACGCTCGAGAACTTTTCATACGGCGATACGCCGACGCCGGGCGCGGTGGCGGCGCTGCTCGATGAGATACTCGATCAGGACGAACGGTTCGACGTGTCGGTGGCCGACCTGTCGTATCGGCACGACATGCGTCCGCTGGTCGTGGAAACGCTGTTGACGTACCTGGAGCTGGAGGGCGTGCTGCGCGCGACCGGGCCGTTTTATACCGAATTCAAGTTCGCGCCGCGGCGGCCGTCGCAGGACATCCTGCGCGATTTCGATGCCGAGCGGGCCGCGTTTCTGCGGGCCGTTTTCCAGCAGGCGCGCCAGGGCCGCACATGGTTCACGCTGGACGTCGAGGCCGCCAGCCAATCGCTGGGCCAGCCGCGCGAGCGCATCGTCAAGGCGCTGGGGTACCTGGAAGAGAAGGGCGACCTGCTTTTGCAACTGGCCGGAGTGCGGCAGGGCTACCGTCGCGAACCGAAGTCGATCGACCGCCAGGCGCTAAGCGCGACGCTGAGCGCCCGCTTCGTCCGCCGCGAGGAGCACGACATCG
>JAGPEO010000427.1 GCA_018056925.1 Phycisphaerae bacterium | reverse complement strand
AGCGGGGTGCCAGAAAAAGAAACGGCCGCGGCAGACTGGCCAGGCCAGGCCGCGACCATGAATATACATGTCGCGATTGCGCAAAGCTTACTGACCGTTGTCACGTCTTTCTCCTCCTAACGCTTCCCGGCATGGGAAGCCAACTTAGTCGATTGTGCCAATGGTGCGGCGCCGGTGCAAGAAAAAAAGGGATGCCGGGCGCGTGAGTTCCGAGCGTCAGCTTTTATTGGCGTGTGGAGGGGGTTTGTGCGACTTGCCGAGACGCCTTCTCGCGTTATCGGGCTTGCCCGGTCGGTCTCGGTTCTACTCCCGCCATGGCCCGTTTGGGCAGCGGTTTGCGACGGGGGCATGCCCGCGCTTACAGCTTGGGCATGGCACCCGCCGGTCCACCCGTCCCCCGTACGACTCTATCTATGAAGTTTAGTCAATCTATGAAGTCCAGCCGGGAGACTGGTGGCACCAGGCCGGCTGCGGCCCCATCTGCCAGCAGACGCCGCACTGCTTCACGCCCGCGCGGCCCATAGTCCAGCGTCCACTCATTGACATACATGCCCACGAAGCGATCGGCCAACTCGGTGTCCAGCCCACGGCCGAACTGCAGCGCGTAACGCACCGCCTCCGCCCGGTGTTCCAAGCCGTAGCGAATGCTGCGCCGAATAATGTCCGTGATTTCGCGGCAGCGCTGCTGACCGAGGTCGCGGCGGATCGCGTTCCCGCCCAGCGGCAACGGCAGTCCCGTGCGTTCGTGCCACCACACGCCAAGATCGATTACCGCGTGCAGCCGCTGCTGAGCGTACGTGAGCTGCCCTTCGTGAATTAGCAGGCCCGCCGCCACCCGGCCACCCAGCACTTCGGCCGGAATCTGGTCAAACATGACCACCTGCGGCGTGAAACCGTCCTTGCCCAGCAGAAGCTGCAACGTTAAAAAAGCCGTTGTCATGCGTCCCGGAACGGCGATGCTCTGGCCGCCAAGCTGGGCGACGGTCATAGGCGCGCGGCTGACAACCAGCGGCCCATATTTGTCCCCCATGCTGGAGCCGCAGGCCGTCAGCGCGTATTTGTCGCAGACGTAGGGATACGCATGAACGCTGATGGCGGTGACTTCGTAATCACCGGCCTGGGCACGCTCGTTCAGCGTCTGAATGTCGGCCAGAACGTGCTCGAATTCGTACGGCCCGGCGTCAATGGCGCCCTGCGCCAATCCGTAAAACATGAAGGCGTCATCGGGGTCCGGGCTGTGCGCCAACCGAATGCGCATGGTTTAGGCCGTTACGGGTTGCTCGGGACCGCCGGCTTGACCGGCACTTTCTTGGGCGTCTCCGCCGGCTTCGGCTCTTCGGATTTTGCAGCGTTCGGCTGAGTCTGCGGCTGTGCTGGCTGGTTGTCCGTCATGTCTATGACCTCGACGCCTTCGGGGACCTTGAAGGCAAAGTGGTCGGCGGCGAGCGGCGGATTTAACCTTACGTCCTTCGTGCTGATAGTCATGACTTCTTTGCCGCCGGAGTCCTTGCCCACCGTCTTCAAGTTGGCGGCCGTGTCCTTATCGAAATTCAGGACCAGCACACTTGGCATGCCTTCTTGCGGCGATGGCTGACGCGGTGTGGCCTGGATGACCCAGGTGGCATGGCCGTCGAGAGTCTCGTCCGGCAGCAATGTCAGCTCGTAGCTTTCCTTTAGACTATCGAAGAACGCCTTGTTGGTCGCCAACGTGGGCTCGGTGGTCGGGCGTGTCTTGAGGACTCTCTTCTGTTCGCCGATTTCGGACAGCGTCCAGACGTACTCGCCGTCGTAGACAGTGAGGGTCGTTGCATCTTGCGTCCGTTCCTGCCCTGCCATGGAGGTCGTGGTCTTGCTCTTGGTTTCGATGCGATACAGGAATTTGTCGCCCTGCTTGAGCCACTCGTAAGCCGTATTCGCCTCGGAAGACGCCTTCATCTGGGGATTCTCGAAATGCTGTTCGCGAATCATCCGGGCTTGCTGCGAACGATAGCTCTCGGATTTATCAGTGATCGCCTTGATTACTGAATCCAGCGTCTCAGCCTTCGCTGCGCCCGTGCAAAACAGGACCACAGCCGCTCCCACCCGCCATTCCATTCGCCGCTTCATGAGCATGCTCCTAAAGAGAAGAATTTACCGCCGCCACAAGCCGGATTGTACCCGTCGCCCGCTCCGCCGCAAACTTGCCCCGCCCGTTCTTCGCCGAGAATCTCTATCCGACGGGGGGCAGGGCGTGTTAAGATAACGAATCTGTTCTGTTTGGTAGCCGGCGTCTATAGGAGAGTAACGTGGCCTTGCCGTACAACCAGCGCACCTGCTATTGCGGCGATGTCGGGATGGACCTGGTCGGCCAAAGCGCGATTTTGACCGGATGGGTCGACGTGCGCCGCGATCTAGGCGGCATCATCTTCATCGACCTGCGCGACCGCGCGGGTCTCGTGCAGCTCAAGTTCGATCCGGAAACCAACCCGCAGGCCCACAAAATCGCCGAGGCGATTCGCAACGAGTACTGCATCGTCGTGCGCGGCGACGTGCTGGCGCGGCCGCCGGGGCTCGTCAATCCCAAGATCAAGACCGGGGCGG
>JAGPEO010000106.1:2625-11374 GCA_018056925.1 Phycisphaerae bacterium | reverse complement strand
GCGGCCAGGCCATGGCGGCATCGTAAGATTGCTCCAGCATCTGGGCCCGCTCGCGCACCGCGGCCTCCATTCTGCGGCGTTCATCTGCTTCCGCCGCCAGCCGCGCCACGCTCAACTTCTGACGCTCTTTTGCCCGGTGGATGCCGCCGGCCAAGGCGCTGATCGCCACGCTACTGGCAACGAAAGCCGACCAGCGGAAAATCTCGGCGGCGTCGCTGCCCGCGAAGGATGAGTGCTCCGGAACGAACGCCCACCATCCGACCAAGCTGGTCAGGGCAGTCGTGAGCAACCCCGGACCCACTCCGCCCCGCCATGCCGCCGCCGCGACTGCCAGGCTGACGAGCGTCCATGGCGCACCTTTGTCATCGAATAACGGACCGACAAGCCAGAGAGCGCCCAGAGCCAGCACGCCGAGAACCGCCGCTGTGGCATAGCGGGCCAGTTTCGAGCGGACGGCCCAGGAAGCTCCGTTGGCCTTGTCGCCTTCCCACAACACACGCTCAGCCAGCTTCTGCTGCGTCGCGTCGGACGCAATCTTCACGTACGAGGGCGGCTTCCCGTCCTCGCCGGCCAGCGCCCCGATAGATTCCGCCGCGTAAAAACGCGTCCCGTCCTTTCGCACCTGCCAGCGGTCGGCTCGCGACTGTCCGCGGCGGCGAGCCTGCTCCAGCTCGCGCCCCGGCACGCCCGCGCCCCGGTCCTCCGGCGTGAACAGCACGTCCACCGGCTTCCCGATGATCTCGTCTTTTGTCCAGCCGAAAATGCGCTCTGCCCCTGGGTTCCACGTTGTGATCCGCCCGCTGGCATCAAGACTGATAACGGCGTGGTCGGGGATGCTCTCCACCAGCGATTGGAGCTTCTTTTCGCTCTGGCGCGAGGCGTCGCCGGCTTCTAAACGCTCTGTAATGTCGAGCGCCAGGCCCGCTGCTCGGGCCCTGCGGAGAAGAGTCTTCTCCACGACCAGCGGCAACAGCTCCAAACATTGTCTTTGGGAGTCCCTTACAATGTAGTCATCCGCCCCGCGTTGTAATGTGCGTAAGGCCGACCGCTCTTCAAGCGTGCTGGTGATCAGCACAAATGGGACGCCGGGAAATTCGGCGAGCAGGTCTAACGACTGCCCGTCCGACAGTTGATGATCGGCGATAATGACATCGATCCGTGACCCGGCCAGAAGCGCGCGGGCTGCGCTCATAGTCTCGGCGACCTTCACCTCCCATTGCAGTTTCCTTTCGCGCACCATCTGATCGAACGCACGCTGCTCGCGCTCGTCGGCATCGATCATCAGCACTGTGGCAAATTTAGTCATACCCCTGTCTACGTTCCCGTCGCGTCGGATCGGCTGGAAGAATTGCAGTCCCGTTTAATACAGGCTGGCTCAATGCACGTCCGATGCGCCCCGGCGCCCGCCTTGGCCCGGGAAGTTCGGCAAGATGCCCGGTTCGCACCCCGGCGCGCAGGAAACGGCGGCATAACAGCCTCCAGGGGCGCGCTCGCTGAGGCGAAGGTAGTTTACGTTGCGAAATGCACAATTTCCACGATTTTCTGAAAGACCTGCAACATGGCGCAACGTTGATCCCTTAATCCCCTCGGATCTTCTTGACCACGGCGCCATCTTAAAAAGCAGTAATCTGCCGCCCACTCCGCCTCGCACTCACGATTGGAACGTGCCGTGACGAAGAGGCGAGCGCGGGCCAGCCCCATGAGGCCAGCCAACGGCAGGGGGGCTGCTTTTTGCACCCCGAGCTCAATTCGGGCCGCGTGATTATGTTGAGTTTCGCTCGACTGCTGCGCAAAATGGCGTCGCTCTCCACGTTGTCGCGTAAGGGTGTTCAGCGCTGGGAGCAGGCCGACGCCGAGCCGGAGAGTCACGCAGGCGCTGTCCTCGTGAGTGGACCGGCGTTCTGCCCGCGCGCAGCCGATCGAAAGGACCATCGAAAGGACCATTGCTTGAAGGCCAATCCGCCCAGCCCTCTGCCCGATGCCCATCGGGTGCTGCGCGAGAGCGAGGAGCCCTACCGTTCGCTGTTCGAGCACATGCTCGATGGCTGCGCTTACTGCCAGATGCTGTTCGATGAGCAGGGGGGGCCAGATGATTTCGTTTATCTCGCCGTGAACGAGGCCTTCGGAAGACTGACTGGTTTGAAGAACGTCGTCGGCAAGCGGGCCACGGAGGTCATTCCGCGAATCAAGGAGCTGAACCCGGAACTGTTCGAGATTTATGGCCGTGTTGCCTCCACGACTAAACCGGAAAGATTCGAGATCGACTTTAAGCCTCTGGGGCTGTACCTGTCGGTTTCGGCCTACTGCCCTGAGCCGGGTCACTTTGTCGCCGTTTTCGATGACATCAGCGAGCGCAAACAGGCGGAGCTGCGCCTGCGCCAGGCCAAGGAAGAATGGGAGCGAACATTCGACTCCGTGCCCGACCCGATCGCGGTGCTGGACCGTGCCCACCGGGTGCGGCGGGTTAACCGAGCGATGGCGGACCGCCTGGGCGTCACGCCGGAACAATGCGTAGGGCTGCATTGCCATGAGGCCGTGCACGGCTTGGGTGCGCCGCCCGCCTTCTGCCCCCACATGCTCACCTGTGCGGACGGCCAGACGCACACGGTCGAAGTGCACGAGGAGCGGCTCGGCGGCCATTTCCTGGTCACGGCCACGCCTTTACGCGACGAGCAGGGGCGCGTTTTGGGCTCGGTTCACGTTGCACGCGACATCACCGCGCGCAAGCGGGCGGAGGAGGCGCTACGCGCCAGCCACGAGCGGCTGAAGAAGGTTTTGGAGGTCGAGACGGTCGGCGTGATGTTCTGGGACCTGAAGACGGGGTACCTGACAGACGCCAACGACACCTTCCTGAAGATGACCGGCTACAGCCGTGGCGACCTGGAGGCGCACCTCCTGAGCTGGCAAAAGTTCGCCCCGCCGGAATACCAAGAGGTGGGCCTGGTCGGGATCCGAAAGTTCCAGGCGACCGGGCGCGTCGGTCCCTACGAGAAGGAGCATGTCCGTAAGGACGGCGCGCGCCAGTGGCTCCTTTTTGCCGGCAGTTCGCTGGGCGACGACACGTGCGTAGAATTCTGCGTGGACATCTCAGCGCAGAAGAATGCCGAGGCGGCGCTGCAAAAGGCGCATGACGAGCTGGAAAAGCGCATTGCGGAGCGGACCGCACAACTGAATCAGACGACCGAGTTGGCCAGGGCTGAACGGCAGCGGTTCTACCACGTGCTCGAGACGCTGCCGGCTTACGTCTGTCTGATGACGCCAGACTACCGGATAGCATTTGCCAACCGGATATTCCGCGAATGGTTCGGCCATTCTTTGAACAGGAAATGCTACGAATTCCTGTTTGATCACGACCAGCCGTGCGAACGCTGCCAAACGTACTCCGTTCTGAAAACCAACGCGCCTCATCGTTGGGAGTGGACCGGGCCGAATGGGCGAACCTACGATGTATTCGATTTCCCGTTCATAGATACCGACGGCGCGCGGCTCATTCTCGAGATGGGCATTGACATAACCGAGCGCAAGCAGGCTGAAAAAGCGCTCCAGGAACTTAATGAGACGTTGGAACAGCGTGTCGCCCAGCGCACCGCAGAGTTGCGCCAGAGCCGCGAGGATCTCGATCGCGCTCAAGCCGTGGGCCAGATCGGCTGGTGGCGGTTGGACACGCGCAAGAACGTCCTCACCTGGTCGCCCGAGAGCCATCGCATTTTCGGTGTGCCCGAGGGCACGCCGATGTCCTACGAGTCCTTTCTGTCGATCGTTCATCCCGACGATCGTCGGTACGTGGACACGCGCTGGCAGGCAGCCCTGCGCGGTGAGCCGTACGACCTCGAGCACCGCATTGTGGCCAACGGGCACGTAAAGTGGGTGCGTGAGAAGGCCTACCTCGAGTTCGATTCCGACCGCAAACTCCTGGGCGGATTCGGCATCACGCAAGACATCACCGCCCGTAAAACGGCTGAGGAGGCATTGCGCCGGAGCGAGGAGTTCCTGCGCCGCGTGATCGACACCGTCCCGAGCATGATTTTCATCAAGGACTGGGAGGGCCGCTTCGTCCTGGTGAACGAGGCCCTGGCCCGGACATACGGAACGACCACGGCCGAGATCATCGGCAAGACGGATGCGGACTTCAACGCCAACACGGAGGAGGTGGAGCACTTTCGTCGCGACGATCGCGAGGTCATGAGCACCCGCTGCACCAAGATTATCCCCGAGGAGCCCGTCACCCACCCCGACGGGGAAGTCCGCTGGTACAGCACGGTCAAAGTCCCGCTGGTCAAGCCCGACGGCACCAGCGCCTGGGTGCTGGGCGTGGCCTCTGACATCACCGCTCGCAAGCAGGCCGAGGAGGAGCTGAAGGCCGCCAAGGTCAGCGCCGAGCAGGCCCGGGCCATCGCCGAATCCGCCAACAAGGCCAAGGACCAGTTCATCGCCGTGCTTTCGCACGAGCTGCGCACCCCGCTGACGCCCGCGGTGGCCGCGCTGTCGCTGCTGCGAACCGACTCGCGCCTGCCGTCCGATGTTCATGAAGACCTGGAGATGATCAGCCGCAACCTCAATCTCGAAGTGCGGCTCATTGCCGACCTGCTGGACGTGAGCCGCATCATCTCCGGCAAGCTGCACCTGGATAAGCGTCCGGCCGACGTGGCGGTGGCGATCCGCGAGGCCGCCAAGATCGTCAGCGGCGACCTGGACGCCAAGGGCCAGACGCTCGCGATTGAAACGCCCGGGGCGCCATACCTCACGCTGGCCGATGGCGCCCGCTTGCAGCAGGTGTTCTGGAACCTGCTGCGAAACTCGATCAAATTCAGCCCCGAACGAAGTTGCATCACCGTGCGCGCACGCCTTACGCCGGTCGAAGGCTGCCCGATGGCCGCCCAACCTTGCCCGGTCGGCCGGGGAGACTGCCCGGCCGCGCCTTCCACCGCCGGCGACCAAGAGCCGCGGCCCGCGAACCTGGTGGTCGAGGTAATCGACCAGGGCAGCGGCATTCATCCGGACATGCTGCCGCGGCTGTTCAACCCGTTTGAGCAAGACCACAAGGCCCGCAGCTTCGGCGGGCTGGGACTGGGACTGAGCATTTGCCGCGCAGTAGTCGAGATGCACGGCGGGACAATATCTGCCCACAGCGAGGGGGTCGGCTGCGGAGCGACGTTCACGGTTCGCCTGCCAATCGCGCAATGCCAGCGCCCCAGCCCCAGCGAGCAGCCCGTGCGGAACCCATCGGGCGAGGCGGCCGAAACGCGGCCGCGTGACCGGGCCTTGCGCATTCTGCTGGTCGAGGACCACGCGGATACCGCCAAGCTCATGCGCCGGCTGCTGATGGCGGAAGGATACGAGGTGGTCACGGCCGGGAGTGTGGCCGAGGCGCTGGCGGCGGCGGAGCGCCACCGTCCCGACGTGCTGATTTCTGACCTGGGACTGCCGGACGGGAGCGGGCTGAACCTGATGGCACAGCTCATCGCCCGCGGTCAGCATATCCCGGGCATCGCGCTGAGCGGATACGGCACGCCGGCAGACTTGGAGCAGAGCCGGGCTGCGGGATTCGCTGAGCACCTGGTCAAGCCATTGCACAGCATGGATGTCGTTACGGCGGCCATTGCGCGGCTGAACTTGAACACATAATCCAGGCTGAACTTGAACGCATAACCCGGCCGCGGGGCGCGCTTCTGGCGCTTGACCGCCTGCGGGCGACGCTTTGGCGGGACGTCGTTCAGCCCCGGAGGGACGGCCGAACGTTGCCCAGCACAGTACTGGGGAAAGGGGCAGACGAAATTCCTTTAGTCCCGTGGCGACGACTGAACCCTCAATCGTCCTTCCGCCCGGGCGCCGCGCAGCGCTTTCCAGCGCTTCCAGCGCGGCAGGGCGAAAAGGTACACGCCGGTGCCGCACAGGATTGCCAGTCCCACGCCGGCCGGCAGGAAAACCCAGCGCTTTACGGCTTTCCCGAACCACCCGCCGTCGTGCAGTGCTTCGATCAGATCGCTGCGCCGCCGCGCGACCTGTAAGACGCGTCCCGTCGCCGCGTCGATCTGAATCTCACAACTTTCCCCCGCCGTCACCTTGATCAATCCCTTGTCGGGCCTGAAATCCAGGCGGCGAATGTCCGTCCATCTGTGAACCCCCGCCTCGGGCTGCGCCGCGCACGCCGCGAAAATCTGCTCGAACGACACGGCCGGCTCGCCGCCGCTGCCGGCCTGCTCCGTGGGCTGCACCCAGGCGAAGTCCTTCTTCACCTGGAGCAGAATTCCGGTCACGGCCACGACCAGCAGTGGCAGGGCGGCCAGGATCGAAACCCAGCAGTGCACCTTGCGCCAGAATACCTCAGCCCGCATCCGGGCCCTCCAATCGGCTAACCACGGCCGCCGCCCACACTCGCCCGCCTCGCCGCGTAGCTTAGCCGCCGGGTAGCTTACTCGATAAGACATGCGCGCCCAGCCAGGCATTGCGCACCCCCGTAAGTAACCCGCGCTCAGGCAAGCAACGCACGCACAAACCAGCAAGGCGCACAGGCCAGCAACGCGCGCCCATGCAAAAAAAGTCTCCGTTGAACAGAGCAGAGCCGGGGCGTGTCGCCCCGGAATGATGCCAACGCGTCGCAATTTGCCTTTGTGCGAGCAGAGCCGGGGCGTGCCGCCCCGGGTGCCGCCAAAAATCTCCGGCGGGTGGCCGCGAGAAGCTTCACGCCCGGCCCGCAATTTAGCCCGGTTGCTTCGACTCCGGACGGGGATGGAATCGCCGGCCTGGTCTTTCCGCCAACGGTTGTGTATGGGGCAGACCTGTGGCTCGGTACGCTGCTTTTTGGCGGCACCCCGGCTTGGGTTGATCTGGGCTATACTCCCGGCGACCTGACCGAAGGCCTCGCAACCCCCGACGGATTCGCAGCGGTGACGTTCTCCCACGGCTGGTACATACCGGAGCCGGCCGCACTGGCCTTGCTGGCGTGCAGCGCGCTGTTATTGCGCCGCCGCTAGGCCCGTGTTCTAGAAACGCTGTGAGTGTGAAACGGGGCCGCGTGACGTGCCCGTTTCGGATTGTGTCCCCGTTTCGAACTCCGAATTGCGTCCCCGTTCTGAACCGCCCGCGAACTGCGTCCCCATTTCGAACTCTGCCTGTTGTGAATGACGTGCGCGTTCCAAGACGGTTCCGCTGGTTGAAGCGCCTCGCAATCTTGGGTGCCGCAGTTTGCACTCTGTTGGTGACCGCCCGCCTCTGTTGGGGCTTACTGGCGGAACACCGTTTGACGGCGGCATTGGAGCGCTCCCGGGCCGCAGGCGAACCCGTCTTACAGGACGACTTCACGTATCCGGATGTGGCGCTCTGGTCTTCGGCTGCCGGAGAGCTCCCGCAAGGGCTGAAGCTACTGTGGACTGGCAAACACGCTGCGCCGAACCTTAACGACGATATGCAATGCTTCCTGACGATCGTCGCCGGCGCGGCCTCGCCGGAACTGACCAGGTTGGTTGAAAACAACGCCGCCGCCCTGAATCGGATCCGATCGGCAGCCGGCCGGCCATATGTGGTTTGGCCTCCGGCGCACGGTGCCGGCGGCCTAGACCCGGAGCGCCGCAGCTATGAGCTGCTGATTCTGATAAGATTATGTTACGTAGCGGCCCTGCACGCGCACATTGCGGGCGACGATGGCGCTGCGTTCGCGGACGTTCACCGCGGTTTGTGAACGCCCGACATATGCACGCGCTGCAACCTTCGGTGCTTAGCTTCCTATTTCGCGTGGGTTCCGAGCAAGAAGGGCTGTGCGTGCTGGAGCACATGCTTATCACCCGTGCCGCTTCTGTCGATCGGGAAAAGGAAACTCAGGCGCGCTCCGAACTTGACAAACTGAAGCGCCTGCTACTCGATGACGCAGAGTTCGAAAGCGACTGGAAACTTGCGCTGTTGTCTGAGCGTGGCCGATTGTATAAGGAGTGCCTCGAGCTCATGTCTCCAACCGGGCGGACGTGCAGAGATCGAATACTCCTTCTTTGCCTGAAGCCGGCCTGGCAACTGGATGTCCTGCGGATCTATGAACATGTGAGCGCGCTTGCTCAAATCCCCTGGGCGAGCTCCTCATTTACTCCCGCGCTAATGACGCCACGCGGGGGCCAGGAGCCGTGGAGCTCGCGACTTTATCGCTTAACACATCAGCCGTCGTTGCATCTGCTACCCAACTATTCACAACTCCTCCAACCCACGGTTGCTCACCTGGAGCGCCGGCGTCTGGCCGCGATTGCGGTAGCCATTTACTTGTTCGAATACGACCATGGATCGCCCCGGCAGCCTATCGGACCTCGTGCCGCATTACATCGTCAACGTCCCCAAGGACCCATTTGCGCAGTGTGCCGAGCCGGGCTACATTGCTGGCGTGTCCGCGGCGATCCTCTACAGCGTTGGGCCAAATGGCCGACAGGATACTAAATCGGCACTGGATGGCGCCAAACCCGAACCTGGGGACGATATCGCCTTCCGGCTCTTGCTCCCACCCCGCCATTGACGCGCAAGCACGCACAATCCACGCACTCCGGGCTGAAGGCCATAGCTGATAGCTGCGGGCTGTCTATGATACCTAGCAGAAACCGCGCCGCGGGCGCGAGTGCACAAAGCATGAGCATCTGATCACCTGACCCCACGCCGCGGCGCGCAGCCGTGTGAAACGGGGACGCATGGTATGAAACTGGCTCAGAATAACGACCGGATCGGCGTCAGCTCCAGTTCGAAGCCGGCGATGATGGAACTGGGCAGGCGCTCGCCC
>JAGPEO010000106.1:0-2525 GCA_018056925.1 Phycisphaerae bacterium | reverse complement strand
GCGCTCGCCCTCGCGGCGGTAGAGCGTGAAGCTTCGCTCGTCGGCGTCCACCAGCCAGTACTCCTGCACGCCGTAGCGCTCATAGTCGTGCTTCTTCGTTTCGTGGTCGTAGCGGCGGGAATCGGGCGAAATCACCTCGACGACCAGGTCGGGGATTTCCGTCACCCGGGTGCTGCAACGCGCGAACTTCTCGGCCGACAGATAGATGACGTCGGGCCGGTAGACGAGATCCGCCGCAAAGCGCACGTCGACGTCGTGGACGGCGTGCCCGAGCCCGCGCCCGCGCAGAAAGGTGGCCAGTTGAACGAGAATCTCCCGCACGATCTGCTGGTGACGCATGCTCGGGCTGGGCGACATGGTGACGATTCCGTTAATCAGTTCGTAGTGGCACTTGCTCTCGGGCAAAGCCAGGAATTCGTCCGCGGTCATTCGCAAGCCGCGGTATTCGCCGGCGTGCTCAAGATTGGGTCGAATTATCGTCGTCACTCAGGCGTCTCCCTGCAAGCGCAGCCATTATACAGCCGGCCTTGCCTGCGGCGCAGAGATTCTAAACGCGCTTGTGCCGTCGGCCCGGCCCGGTTTGTCGCCGCGCTTCAGGCTGATTATCATCCCACGTTCGGATTTTCGGCATCCACGGCTACGAGCCGCGTTCCTCGACCGAGAAAGGCCAGCATGAACACACGCGATGACCGTGAGAACTCCGCCAAGGCCGAAGCGCCGCGGCGGGACTTCATTCGCGAGATCATTGACGAGCACAACCGTACCGGGCGCTTCGGGCAACGCGTACACACGCGCTTTCCCCCCGAGCCCAACGGCTACCTGCACATCGGGCACGCCAAGAGCATCTGCCTGAACTACGGCCTGGCGGAGGAGTACGGCGGCAAGTTCAACCTGCGCATGGACGACACCAACCCGGAAAAGGAAGAGACCGAATACGTCAACTCGATCATCGAGGACGTGCGCTGGCTGGGGGCGCGCTGGGTCGGCATGCGCGAGGACGACCCGCGGGCCGGCGTACTGTGGGCCTCGAACTACTTCGACCAGATGTACGAGTTCGCCATCGAGGCGATCAAGAAGGGCAGGGCCTACGTCTGCGACCTGACGGCCGAAGAAGTCAGCCGCACGCGCGGCACGTTGACCACGCCTGGTCAGGAAAGCCCGTATCGCAATCGCAGCGTCGAGGAAAACCTGGAGCTGTTCGAACGTATGCGGCGCGGCGAGGTGCCCGACGGGACAAAAACCCTGCGCGCCAAGATCGACATGGCCCACCCAAACCTGAACATGCGCGACCCGGTCATGTATCGCATCGTGCACGCCACGCACCACAATACCGGCGACCGCTGGTGCATTTATCCGATGTACGACTGGGCACACGGGTTCGAGGACTCGCTCGAAGGTATCACCCACAGTATCTGCACGCTCGAGTTTGAGAATCACCGCCCGCTGTACGACTGGTTCATCGACATGATCAACGAGGGCCGCACGGATGACGGCAGCGGGCCGTGGGGCAAGAAAATTCACCACCCGCAGCAGATCGAGTTCGCCCGCCTCAACCTGACGTACACCGTGATGAGCAAGCGGCGGCTGCTGCAACTCGTCAAAGAGGGCTATGTACGCGGCTGGGACGATCCGCGCATGCCGACCGTTTCCGGCATGCGGCGGCGCGGCTTCACGCCGGAAGCCATCCGCGAATTCTGCCGGCGGATCGGCGTTTCAAAGGTGGAGAGCACGGTCGACGTCGCGCTGCTGGAGCACTGCGTGCGCGAGCACCTCAACAAGGTCTGCCCGCGCGTCATGGGCGTGCTGCGACCGCTGAAGCTCATCATCGACAATTATCCGCCCGGGCAAGTTGAGTGGATGGAGGCGGTGAACAACCCGGAGGACCCGGCCGCCGGGACGCGCAAAGTTCCGTTCGCGCGCGAGCTGTACATCGAGCAGGACGACTTTCGCGAGGTGCCGCCGCCGAAGTACTGGCGGCTGTATCCGGGCAACGAGGTGCGCCTGCGCTACGCCTACTTCGTAAAGTGCACGGGCTGCGACAAGGACCCGCAGACCGGCGAAATCACCGCCGTCCACGCGACCTATGACCCGGCCACCCGCGGCGGCGACGCCCCCGACGGCCGCAAGGTGAAGACGACGCTGCATTGGGTCAGCGCCCAGCACGCGCTGCCGGTCGAGGTGCGCCTCTACGACCACCTCTTCACCAAGCCGGATCCCGACGACGTCAGCGACGACGCCATTCGCGCAGCTGAAAGTGGCGGCAGCGCTGAACAGCAGGCGGTCGAAGCGGCTGCGGCGGCCAAGGACTGGAAGAGTAACCTAAATCCGAAGTCGCTCGAAACCCTCGAGGCGGCGTACGTCGAGCCCAGCGTGGTGGACGCCGCTCCCGGGGCGCGCTACCAGTTCGAGCGCCTGGGCTACTTCTGCGTGGACCCGGATAGCGGAAACCCGGGCGCCAGTAGCCGACGCCTGGTCTTTAACCGCACGGTAACGCTGAAAGATGAGTGGGCCAAAATCGCGAAGAA
>JAGPEO010000426.1 GCA_018056925.1 Phycisphaerae bacterium | reverse complement strand
CCACATGCACAGCGCCCAGTTTGACCTGATGCAGGTCAACCAGTGGCCGCGCTACCGCTTTCCCGAGTACTGGCTGGGGCAAATGGAGAAGTTCTGCCTACGCGCCGCCGACGCCGTGCTCAGCCCGAGCGAGTTTTTGCGAAGCGAGGTGCAGCGCTCACTGGGGCGGGACCTGGAAATCAGCGTCATTCCTTACCCGTTCATCGCGGATTACGAGCGCGAACCTGAGCCGGGCCAGACAGGGGAGTTGCTATACGTGGGGCGGCTCGAATACCGCAAGGGCGTCATGGGTCTGGTGCAGACGTGCGCCCGGCTGTGGGATGAGGGCCTGGACTTCCGCCTGACCATGCTGGGCGGCGATACGGATTTCGCCCCGCGCTGCAAAACCATCGGCACGCTGCTGCGCGAGCGCTATGCCCGATGGATCGACTGCGGTCGCCTTAACCTGGCCGGCACCGTGCCCTTCGACGAGGTCGCGACGCACATGCGGCGGGCGGCCGTTACGCTGGTGCCGAGCCTGTGGGAGAACTTCCCGAACACATCCATCGAAGCGATGGCCGCCGGACGCGTGGCGTTGGTGTCGGCGCAGGGCGGACAGGCCGAGATGGTGGCGGAAGACGGGCGCAACGGCTTTATCTTTGACTGGAACACCCCCGGTGACCTGGAACGACAGCTCCGCCGGGTGCTCGCCCTCAGCCCTGATGAGCGGGTTGCGATCGGGCGCCGGGCGCAGGAGCGCATTCGCAGCCTGTGCGATCCGCAGCGGGTGCTGCCGCGCCGGCTGGAGCACTACGAAAAAGTGCGGGCGCGACATCTGCCGCGCCTGCTGTTCCCGACGACGATGCCGGCCGACCTGCTGCGGCCTCCGCCGCCGGCCGAGCCGGGACCGCAGGAGGAACCGGACCTGCTGTCGGTGGTCATCCCCTTCTACAACCTGGGGGCGTACGTGGACGAAACGCTGGCCAGCGTTCTCAACAGCGCTTACCGCCCGCTTGAGGTGATAATCGTCGACGATGGCAGCACAGACCCCGACAGCATCAGCAAGCTGGCCGAGATTGAAGCGCGTGGACTTCCGAATGTGCGCGTGGTGCGTACGCCGAATCAGGGCTTGCCGGGGGCGCGTAACGTCGGCGCCGAGCACGCCCGCGGAGAATTCCTGTGTTTCGTGGACGCCGACGATACGGTAGAGCCGGAGTATTTTGGCCGCGCTACGGCAGTACTTCGCCGGCACGCCAACGTCGGCTTCGTCTATTCGTGGGTGCGTTGGTTCGAGGGGGCCGTAAGCATCTGGATTACCTGGAATGCGGAATTCCCGTACCTGCTGGGCCACAACATGACCGTGGCCATGGCGGTACAGCGCCGCCGTTGGTTTCTGGAATTCGGCCGCAACCGCTCCGAGATGGCCTACGCGCTCGAAGATTTCGAGATGTGGATCAGCATGCTCAAGAACGGGGCGCTGGGAGTGGCCTTGCCCGCCCCGCTGGTCAACTATCGCGTGCGCCGCGACTCCATGCTGCGGCAATCGCTGACGCCGCAACGGCTATACCTGCACGATATTGTGGCGCAGCTTCATCCGGAGCTCTATCAGCGGTTCGGGGCGGAACTCTTTAACCTGCAGAACGCCAACGGGCCGGCGCACGCCTGGAATCAACCTGCCCTCGACGTGGTCATGGCGAAGGAATCCCCGAGCCTCATAGCTGAATTGGCCAGCGAGCGCGCCCTGGTCGCGGAACTGCGGGAGTGGGCCCGGCAGTTGGAGGAGGCGCGCGACTGGCACAACGAGCACCGCCAGATGGCAGAGAAAGCCCTGGCCGACGCCGAAGCCCAATTGCAGCAGATGCGCCAGTCGTGCGCCGCCCTGCGCCGGCAACTGCCATATCGCGTCCTGCGCCGCGCCCGCATCCTGACTGATTTGCAGTTGGAATAAAGCAAGCGAGGCAGGGATGATCGACCCGCGCCAGCCAAATTACGCCAGCACGCCCGCCGCCGCTGACCGGCCGCCCTTTGACTACGCCCCCGCGGACCCGAACGCCCCGCCGCTGGTGTCCATCCTGACGCCCTTTTTCAACCCCGGCAGCATCTTTCACGAAACGGCCTGCTCCGTTTTCAGGCAGAGCCTGCAGCAGTTCGAGTGGATTATCGTCAATGACGCCACGCCGCACGAGGCCGCCCGCGCCCTGCTGAATGAGTACCGCGGGCGCGACCCGCGCATCCGCGTCATCGACCACGAGGTCAACAAAGGCTTGTCAGCGGCCCGCAATACGGGCGTTGCGGCGGCCCGCAGCCCGTACGTGTTCCTGCTCGACGACGACGATCTGCTCGAACCGACGGCGCTGGAAAAAATGTACTGGTTTCTCGAGACCCATCCCGAATTCGCAGTGGTCAACGGCTGGGAGGTGGGCTTCGGCGCCTTGGAGTACCTTTGGCCGCGCGGCTTCGATCGCGGCGCTCAAATTCTCACGGAAAACTGCACGACCGGGCGCGCGATGGTCCGCTGTGCGGCCCATAAGGCCATCGGCGGGCACGACGAGAGCATCCGCGGCGGGATGGAGGATTGGGAGTATTGGCTGCGCATGGCGGATCACGGGATGT
>JAGPEO010000425.1 GCA_018056925.1 Phycisphaerae bacterium | reverse complement strand
GCGCGTTCGAGCACCGGCCGGGGCACGCCCGCCAGCTTCGCCACGTGCAGGCCATAGCTGCGGTCGGCGGCGCCTGGGGCGATGCGGTGCAGAAAAACGACCTGGTCCTCGTACTCGCGGACGACGACATTCAGGTTGAACACCGATTCGAGCAGCTCGCCCAGTTCGGTCAACTCGTGGTAGTGCGTGGCGAACAACGTGCGGCAGCCGATGCGCGTGCCCAGGTGCTCGGTGATGGCCCAGGCCAGCGAGACGCCGTCGAAGGTGCTCGTGCCACGGCCGACTTCGTCCAGAATAACCAGGCTGCGCGAAGTCGCGTTGTGCAGAATATTGGCGGTCTCGAGCATCTCGACCATGAACGTGGATTGTCCGCGCGCCAGTTCATCCGCCGCGCCGACGCGCGTGAATATGCGATCCACCAGCCCCAGCCGCATGCGCCGCGCCGGCACCCAGCAGCCGCAATGGGCGAGCAGCGTCAGCAGTGCCACCTGGCGGATATAGGTGCTCTTGCCTGCCATGTTGGGGCCAGTGATCAGGGCCAGAGATTTGGCAGAGGCGCGATCGCTCGGTTCTCCCTCACTTCCGTCCTTTCTTGATCCCTCGATCCCTCGATCCCTTGATCCCTCGATCCCTAGATCCCTAGATCCCTTGCCCGCTGTCCCCAAATCCTCCCGCGCCACCAACCAAGTATCACTCGCCACAAACGCCGCTTCCAGCGCTTGCTCGACCACCGGGTGCCGCCCGGCCGTGATTTCCAGCACCGGCTCCGCCACGAATTCCGGCGCCACGTACTTGCGCTGCTGCGCCAATTCCGCCCAGCCCGCCAGCACGTCTATCTCGGCCAAGGCACCGGCGGCTCTTTGCAACATCGGGATGTGGCGGGCGACCTGTTCGCGCAGCTCGACGAACAGCTCGTATTCAAGCTCGCGGGCCCGGGCGTCGGCCGACAGCGCCTCGGCCTCATAGCGTTTCAGCTCGTCCGTGATGTAGCGCTCGGCGTTTTTGACGGTCTGGCGGCGCACGTAATCCGGCGGAACGCGTTCGCGGTGGGCGTTGGTGATCTCGATGTAGTACCCAAAGACCTTGTTGTAAGCGACCTTCAGCGATGGAATGCCGGTGCGCCGGCTTTCGCGCGCTTGAAACTCGGCCAGCCAGCGCTGCCCGTCGACGTTGATGGCGCGCAGCCGGTCGAGCTCAGCATGGTGCCCCGCCGCGAATATCCCGCCCTCACGCAGCGTCAGCGGGGCGTCCTTGTTCAGTGCTGTGCACAATATTGCGGCCAATTCGTCCAAATCTTCGAGCTTGTCGGCCAGTGCATCGCATTCTTCGCATTTGAGCGCCCGCAATGCAGTGCGCAGCGGGGCGAACTTTGTCAGGCCGTCTCCCAGACCGCGCAGTTCTCGCGGGTGCGTACGCTGCACGCCCAGCCGGCCGATGGTGCGCCCCAGATCGCCCATCTCGCGCAGCGCTTCGCGCAGCACGCTGCGCTGCGGCGGGTGCTCGTACAGCGCCGCCAGGATGCGCTGCCGCGCGCGAATCTGCTCAATGTCCTTAAGCGGGTAGCACAGCCACGCCCGCAGCAGCCGCGCCCCCATGGGATTACACGTGCGATCCACGGCCGCCAGCAGCGAGCCGGCCCGCGCGCCGCTGCGCAGCGTGCGCTCGATTTCGAGCGAGCGCAGCGTGGTCGCGTCCAGCACGATGTAGTCTTCAATGGGTTCCCGGCGCGGCGGGCAGAGGTGCCGCGCCGTCAGCTTTTGCGTTTCGCGCACATAGACCAGCAAGGCCGCCGCGGCCTGCAGCGAGAGGTCCACATGATCGAAGCCCAGCCCATCGAGCCGCGCGATGCCGAAGTGGTCTTTAAGCACCTGTTCGGCCCGCGAAACGGAAAAATCGGTCGGACTGCGATACGTAATCGCGGCCCGCACGCGGTCACGGATATCCGCCTCCAGCGCGTGTGGACCGGCCGCGGCATCGTCCGCCAGCAGCACCTCGGCCGGCTCGAGGCGGCAAAGCTCGTCGACAATCTGCTGCGGCGGGCACATTCGTACGTGAAAGTCGCCCGTGGACAGCTCCAGGGCGGCGATGCCCCCGGCCCCGTGTTGCAGGCAAACCGCGGCCACGAGGTTGCTGCGCGTACGGTCCAGCAGGGCTTCATCCGTCAGCGTGCCCGGCGTGACGATCCGTACGATCGCTCGGTCAACGATCCCCTTGGCCTGCCGCGGATCCTCGATCTGCTCGCTGATGGCGACCTTGTAGCCCGCCGCCACCAGCTTCGCCAGGTAGCTCTCCAAGGCATGGTGCGGAATGCCGGCCAGCGGCGTGCGGCCGCCGTCGCGGCTGGTGAGCATAATCCCCAGCACACGGGCCGCCAGCTCGGCGTCCTCGTAAAACATCTCGTAGAAATCGCCCATGCGAAACAGCAGAATGGCCTGCCCGACCTGCTGCTTCTGCTGCCAATACTGCTGCATGGCCGGCGTAAGCCGCTCGCCGTCCCGCAACGGAACCGAGGCCGGCATGGACCGCCCGCTATTGGCCGGCGCGGCCGCAGAGGGCGCAGCCGGCGTAGAGCGCTCGCTATTGGGCGGCGTCCC
>JAGPEO010000105.1 GCA_018056925.1 Phycisphaerae bacterium | reverse complement strand
TGGCGAAGAAAATCAATACGACTGTCTCCGCCGCCGATTTCATTCCTCCCAGCGATAAGCCGACACTAACCGAACTCGCCGCCGCCGCTGCAAGTTGTCGCGGCTGTGATCTCTACAAGCGCGGCACGCAAACGGTTTTCGGCGCGGGCTCGGACAAAGCCGAGATGGTCTTCGTCGGCGAACAGCCGGGAGACTATGAAGATCGCCTCGGCCAACCGTTCGTCGGACCGGCCGGCCGCATTCTGGACCGGGCACTGGAAGAAGCCGGCATCGACCGCAAACGCGTATACGTCACTAACGCCGTCAAACACTTCAAATGGGAGCCGCGCGGCAAACGCCGCATTCATTCAAAACCCACTGTGGCGCAAATGCGCGCCTGCCGGCCGTGGCTGGAGGCTGAACTGGCCGCCATCAAGCCGCACGTCGTTGTTTGCTTGGGCGCAACCGCCGCGCAGTCGCTGCTCGGCGTCACCTTCCGCATCACGCAGCAGCGCGGCAAGCTCCTGGAAAACACCGGCTGGGCCCCCTACGTAATGACCACCATTCATCCGTCCTCGATACTGCGTGCCCCCGATGAACGCGGCCGCCAGGCAGCCTACGAGAGCTTTGTGGCCGACCTGAAGCATTTGCCGATCATCAAATAAAGCGAGCGCGGACGAACAGGAACGCCCGCGCTCACGTTATAAGCCTCCGCGGCGTCACGGAAGCTGTACCCGTTCTCAGTACCCGGTCAGCAATGCCACAACGGGTCAATATCGAACACGTTCACCAAGTCGCCGTCGTCGACGTCGGCCAGTATGCGGTCGCAAGCCGGAAACTTCGTCGCGTACCCCCGCTGCATCGGTCAACGCGGACACAAACGAGTCCATAGGGCTACGGCTCGGCGGCTATATAAACCTCTAGTTAGAATGTAGCACAAAGAAGAATTTTACGCAAGTTTCTATTTGGAAAAATTTTTGGATTTCTTGACACCATTTGCGAGTTGTGTTATTCTCAACCCAGGCGAGGCAAAGCAACTGGAGCGACGCTAGTGCCCAAAAGCAGCGCAATTGGCGAAGAGAAAACGACTTCCGACTTCGAAGCCGACTTGAAGGCGGTGGCCCACCGCCTCCGCTCGTCGATTCTCGGACTTATGGCTTCGGTGAATCAGGATGTATCTAATCCTCAGGCCATCGCTCGCCAGTTTGGCCTCGACAAGAACCTGACCTGGAAAATATCCAAGGTAGTACAGGAAAGCGACGCTTTCGCCGCCCTGGCCCATTTTCCGGGTCAGGCCAGCATCCGAGCCCTGCTCAAGGCCTTCGAACGGGCTGGCGCTACGGAGAGCTCCGTCCGCGCCATGCGCCAGGCTGCCGCCGACTTCGACCACATCGTTCGTGTCCACTCCGGGGACCGCGTAACGCTGGATATGATGCTCGACAACCTGGTCGCCGAGCGCCGCCACGAACGCATGGAAATCCACCGCCGCACCCTCTACCGGGGCCTCAGCGCCACCTGGGGGGTGCAGGCCCGATTGCAATTGTGTGTGAACGTCGTGGCCCCCAGCGACGACCCGGACTGGGTGGACGTTGCCTGGCTGAGCGGACTCGTTGAGCTGCGCCGCCTGCGGCGCGACACGCCCTGGGCGATCGCATCCGTCGGCAAGTTCGCCGATGACGGCTCACCCTTGCCTGTGGGCACCCTTGAGGCACTCGATCCACGTTTTAATGGCCCGGACACCGCCCCGCTCCTGGGCGACTTCTGCTCCAAGCCCCTGCCGGACATCCGCCCCGCGCCGCCCGCGGGCAACATGGTGCGCTATCAACTGGTGCAGGGGCAGGTCGGCAAGCTGGCCGCCGTCTCGTGCATCATCGGCTTGAAAGGCCGCAGCCTCGTTCGCCGCACCAAGGCTGAGAACTATACCTGTGGCGAACACGGCGCTCGGCTGTACACGCCGGCGGAGTTACTGATTCACGATCTGTACGTGCATCGCGACCTCCGCTATGCAATGTCGCCGGAACTCGCGGTCTACAGCCATATGCCGGGCGGGCTGATGTATCCCGGCTGCGAACCCGGGCAGGGCTTGCTGCCGGTTGGCGACCCGGTCGTATCGCTTGGGGGCCAGCCGCCGGACGTGCTCACGCCGGAATTCCCCCGCTACTCGAAAATGATTCACTACGTTTTCGAGCGGTCGGGCTGGGATATGCACGATTTCGCCGGGTTCCGCGTCAAGTTGCGCTACCCGCCAATCCCGGCTCTGGCCGTTCTGCGTTACCCGCTGCCAGAGCCCGGTGCTGCGGCCTGATCGAAAAATCACTCTCCTCCTACTACTGGATGATGCAGGAGCGCGGGCGACTATTGAGTCGCTCGCGCTTTCTGCTTTGTGCTCTGTAACATTGTTGTGAAAGAGCAAGCTGAATACTCGTGAAATGGGACTGCACGGCTGCGGCTTTACTATCCGGCAATGGACTGCATAGCTCCGGCCTTGCCTGTCGAGACGTTCGGACTTCTGACAAGGCCTCTTGACACAAAACGGCCCTGGCGCGAGCGCCAAGGCCGTCTTGATCTCAAAACCCCATTACCTCAGGCCGAACGCTGCAACTCGCAGCCGCGGCGCTAGTTGCCCGTCAGCAGGGCCACGAACGGATCGATGTCGAACACGTTCACGTCGCCGTCTTGATTGGTGTCCGCCGCCATGTAGTCGCAGCTCGGAAATTGCGCCGCGTACCCAGCCGCATCGGTCAGCGCCAGCACAAATGGGTCGATGTCGAACACATTGACGGCATCGTCGCAGTTCAGGTCGCCGATCTTCGTCGTAACCACGTGCGCCTGCCCAGGCCCGGCAATCCAGCTATTGTAGGTAAACTGGTGGCCTGGCTGAACGTCCGCGTGCACCAGGAAATAGGTACGCCCAGCCTCGAGATATACAGACTTAATGTCGGGCAGTCCGATTCCATAGTCGCCCTGCTCATTGGCGGCCAGCAGGTGCTCGTACGGACCAGTCACGTCAAAGACATCCTCGAACAGATAAATCCCGGCCTCGGGATACTCCTCAGCCGGATAAAAGTGCGTATGAATCCCATATATTCCGGATTCATCAACCGTGAACTGCTGCACGCCATACGGCGTCAGGACACTCGCCCGCCCGGAGTCGATTCCCAACCAGGTGTCAACCTGCGGCCGGTACCAGAGTCCGTCCGAATGGCTATCGCCGGAAAGCTGCGTGACCGTGGCCTCGTACAACTCGATCTGAATATTATCCCACACCACGCGGCTATTGCCGAACCATAGGTTAAAGCGCGCGCCCAGCGGTTGGCCGCCGGGATACGGCGTTGGCACGCAATAATAGCTGCGCAGCCAGAACGTGGGCTCGTCCAGAACAATATGTACGGGATCGCTGCTCGAGACGGTCACTAGCGGCGAAGACTGCACGTAGCTTCCAACCCTGTTCCAGGGCAGCGGCGGCAGGCTGGGGTCGTAGAAGGAAAACGCAGTCCCGTTGGGTTGCACGTTGCCATACACCCGCTGCCAATCGTACGAAATCCGCAGCCCGGCATACGCCCCGGGCGGAATATTCAACTCGTGCCAGTCGTCTGGGCTGATGGTGGCGCTGTACTCGCTTGGGCCGCCCCCGCTCGTGACGGTCAGCGTCTGCGGGGGAGTGATGATCCAATCCTCGCCAGCAGCGCCGGGTGACAGTTGTGCGGCCAGCAAAATCGCAGCCGCGGCTAAGCATGAGCTCCTCATGGGCTCGCCTCCTGTGTTAAGTGCCTGAAGCCTTTCTCCTGCGTACGGCACACGAGCGCAAACAGACTGATCCGCGATCGTCGAGCCGCACGATTCCGATGTCCCGGGAACGGGTCCGCGGGCCTGAGCCGCTAAACGGTTCCGTTCCTTCGTTCACTGCCGTGCACGGCGTGGCAGAACCAAAGTTGCCTTCACTCTATAGTCACTATAACCCAAGAATCGCGTCCATGCAAATTTCTATTTGGAATAATTTCTGGATTTCTTGGAGAAGCCGCCGCACGGCTGCGAGATTCCTGAAAAATGCTCAGCGAATGGTTGAACCGCCGCGCCTCGGAAATTCATCGCAAGCGCCAGAACGACAACGACTTATAACTATTGGCCACGGACTTGCACCGACTGCCCCGCCCGCACCGGCAACTTATCGGTCATAGATGAGCGCGAGCGCGGAGCAACGCTCAAGCTGCCCGCGCTCGCTCTTGATGCGCCTCGCCGCTAAAAATACCGCATAGTATTCGCGATTAGTCCTGGCGTCCGTCACCTTCCCACGTTCCCACTTTCCCACCTTCGCACCCGTGGGAAAGGGGGCGTCAAATGCCGGTCACCAACGCCGGCAAGCGTCAGCGACCCGTCAACAGGGCTACGAACGCGTCCACGTCGAACACGTTGACCTCGCCGTCCTGATTGGCGTCCGCCGCCATGTAGTCGCACGTCGGGAACTCCGCCGCGTACGCGGCCTCATCGGTCAGCGCCAGCACAAACGGGTCGATGTCAAATGCGTTGACCATCCCATCGCAATCGAGATCACCGGGTAGCGGCGGCGGCGCGACCGGCGTCGCGCTGCGCGCATAGCGGATCACACCAAACTGCGTGGAGCCGTCGCCCGCATAATAGGCCACGTGCAGAAAACCATCGGCGTCGATCGTGACCGCGTTGATCTCGCCGCAGTCGCCATCGTCGTCCACCAGCTCGTGCACCCACTTCCCCTCTTCGTCCAAATGCGCATAGCGCAATTCCGAGGGGCCGCCCACCAATTGGCCCTGCGTGCCATAGAGAATGTGCGGCCGGCCAAGGCGATCAACCACCAGGCTGCACCCGGCCGAGTAGAAGCTGAAGTCGGAATCGACTTTGGCTGTACTCGACCCAGCCTCCGACAGCTTGGCATAATACAACGCGCCCGGTGACTCGCACTCATGGATTTGCCAGGCAATGTGCACCTTGCCCTGACCGTCCACGTCGATTCCACTGCCCATGGCGTTGCACATGCCAACCGCGTCCAGGATCTGACGGAGCCATAGCCCATCTTTGCGGCACGTGTAGACCTGGCGTGGCCTTCCCGAGGTCGACTCCCAGTGGCAGAGGTGCGGGTCGTCATTCTCGTCCAGTACCAGCGACATGTCGCATCCTGAGGCCGGAACCGCGTCTGCAATCTCGACGTCCCATGAGCCGCCCGCGGTCTGTGACGCGTACTTCAGTTGCCCCCCGCCCTCGGCGCTGTAGGCTATCACCGCCAGCCCATCCGAACGGAACCGCAGCGCCACATGCGAGTCGTAGCGCATCTGGTCGACAGCCTCACGCTCCCAGCCGGACGGCGTGCGCCGCGCAAATGTTAAGACGACGGGTTCTATATCCGGGTTGCCGTCGCCGTAAACAATGCAAGGGGTGCCGGACGCGTCCAGCGCGACCGCCGACCCTCCGCCGCTGGAATAGTAGTCATCTACCGCCTCAATGACCCAGCCCTCGGGGCCGCGGAATGCGAAATGTATCATCCCTTCAAGGGACACATCGTGCGCAATGTACGGGTTCCCGTCCTGGTCTACCGCGATCGATACTCCGTCACCGAACCACAAGACCAGACGGTCGAACGACTCGATCTCCCAATCCATCGCCACCGCCGTTGACAGCGGCGCCCACCCGAGCAGCGCCAACGCTCCAACAATCAATAATGCCCTGAATGGAAGCTGTGTGAACATTTGATTTCCTCCTGTGCTCCAGCGCACGGGATACCGCCGCCTGGTCAGGGCCGGTCTGCCCCGAGCGCAGGAATTCTTATGCCTTTACTGCAACCGGTTCAGTCCTTGTTACGAAGCGATCTTGGTCAGACCGGTCCGGCTTGCAGGCGTGCCAACCCGCGCTGCCGCAGCGGACTCGTGACCACTACTAAAAAGGACCCGCCCGCCGCTACAGCCGCGCGGGCCGCGCCATCAGGGTGTGGTTGCACAAAATCGGGAGCTCATGACTCGCCTCCTATGTAAGGGCCAATCGAACAGCGTGCGTGCGGAAGTGCCAACCGCATGCAGTCGCGCGTGCCACCGCGACCGATACGCACGCTTGACCACTAGTCATAAGTGTAACACAAAAAAGAGCAGCCGGGTGAAAAGTATGCTCAAAAGAAGCAGCGGCGAGGCGCGCCGCCCGGAAACCAGAGCACAGCCGGGCGCGCCGCCCCCGAATGCCGGGACAGGGCATCGGGAGGGGGCCGCTGAGCCGCCCCTGTCGCCCGCGCCTGTAAGCCTCTAAAATCCCGGAAACGAGCCAACAGGAATTCTAGATGTCGAAAGTCGCCATTCTTCGAACGTCGCCCGCCACGGTGCTACGCGATTACCATGAGCTGCTGAACCTGGCCGACTACCAGCAAACCATCGCCAGGGAAGCGGAAACCGCCCTCAAGATCAACATCTCCTGGCACTTCTTCTACCCGGGCAGCTCAACCACCCCGTGGCAGCTCGAGGGCGTCATCCGGGCCATGAAAGCCGACGGCTACGACCCGCAGCGCATCCACGCCTGCCATAATCGCACTGTGGTCATCGACGCCCATCTCGGCGAACGCGAGAACAAGCAGCTCAACGTCGTCGAGGCCCATGGCCTGCGCAACGTCCACCTGTACGAGGGCGAGGAGTGGATCAACGTCCGTGACGCGGTCGGCGACCTCACCCGCCAATTCCTGTGCTTGAACGAGGTCTACCCGCGCGGCTTTAACATCCCGCGCCGCTTCATCGGCGAGAACATCATCCACCTGCCGACCACCAAGACCCATGTCTTCACCACCATGACCGGCGCCATGAAGAACGCCTTCGGCGGCCTGCTGAACGAACGCCGCCACTGGACCCACCCGGTGATCCACGAAACGCTGGTGGACCTGCTGATGATCCAGAAAAAAATCCATCGCGGCGTTTTCGCCGTCACCGACGGCACGTTCGCCGGCGACGGCCCCGGCCCCCGCTGCATGGTCCCCTACGTAAAGAACGTCATCCTGGCCAGCGCCGACCAGGTCGCCATCGACGCGGTCGCGGCCAAACTAATGGGCTTCGACCCGCTGTCCATCAAGTTCATCCGCCTGGCCCACGAACGCGGCCTGGGCTGCGGCGATCCGCAGAAGATCGAAATCGTCGGCGATCGCCAGGCGGCCGAGGAGAACTGGCACTTCGCCGGCCCGTTCCAGAAGATGACCTTCGCCAGCCGCATGCAACACAAAATCTACTGGGGTCCGCTGAAGGGCCCGATCGAGTGGTCGCTGAAAACGGTTCTGGCGCCCTGGGCCTACATGGCCAGCGTGCTCTATCACGATAGCTTTTGGTACCCTGTGCGGGCCAAGAAGTTGATGGCCGACGTGCTCAGCAGCGATTGGGGCCGCCTGTTCCGCAACTGGGAAAACGCCCGCCCCGACGCCAACGGCTACCCTGATCTCGGCGTCGCCCCGGCCGAGCTGCACCGCACCGGCTGGCGCGCCTTCGCCAAGTCGATCGGCATTCTCGGTACGTGCATCAAAGAAGCCCCGGAATTCAGCACGCGCCGCCGGCCGGTGGCCAAATAGAAGCCGTCGCGCTTCCAAGCGCCCCGGCCGGTCGTCCCACATCCGACTGATTCGCGCGCCTCGCCGTCACGAAGCCGCTGTCAGCCGCGGTTTCGCCATCAGCGCCAGGAGCTCACCGAAGTATGACGCCAACGGCGGCAGCTCCGGGAATTTGTCCCCCAACTCCTCTCGCAGACGCGCGTTGTCGTATAGCACGTTCATATTCAGGAACGGCAGATAGTTCCGCAGTTGCCCGAATACGCGGCGCTGCTGCGGCGTCGCAATGCAGCGCCGGTGCAGCTCACGCGTCCATTGCGAAGGGTGTATTAATTGCAGTGGGCGGGCGCGGCCGTAGAAACGGTCCACCACCGCTGAAAACTCCGCATAACAAGCCGAGCCCTGCGTACCGGCCGAAATGTGGTAGCAGTCGTGCTTGCGCCGCGGGACCTGCAGCAGGCGAACGATGCTCTGCACGACGAATTGCACCGGCACCGTATCGGCTCGCGCGGCCGGGTCTATCGGCACCGCCTCGAAGACGGTCGACCATGGAAGGAAGCCGAGAATCGCACGCGCAAACTGCTCGTCGGGCAAACCCGCGCTCAGCACGATCGACGGGCGTACCACCAGCACCGGCAACCCGCTCGAACGGAACAGGTCCTCGGCCACAGCCTTCGAGCGGGTGTATTCGTTGTGGTGCGCATCCCCAAGCCCGCTTGTCTCGGACAGACACACGTTCGCAACCGCCCCGCTAACGTACGCCGTGCTCAAGCATACCAGCAGCGGCCGCCGCCTGGCGCTTCGCGCGAACTCGATTAAGTTCTGCGCCCCGGCGATGTTCGTCTGCCGGCACGCGGCCGCGCGGATAAAGGACGTCTCGGCCGCGCTGTGGATAATGATGTCCGCGTCGCGCTGAATCTCGTCTAGGTCATCGGCGGCGAGCCCTAAGTGCGGCAGACGCACGTCGCCCGCGACGGCGTGAACGCCGAGCGTCCCCTCGCCCGCGCCCGAACGGCGCAGCCGCTGCACGAGGCGCGTAGCCGGGTCGGCGTCCGGGCTTGGCCGGATGAGGGTCCAGACCTTTCCAACGGGCTGCTGCACCAGCGCCCGCACCAGTTCGCCGCCAATCAGACCGGTAGCCCCCGTGACGAAAACGTTTGATCCGGCGTTCAGCACGTCGACACGCGCATTCATCGACTCCTGAATACGTAAGCTGGCCTGTACGTATGCTGGCCTGAGTTCACCTGCCCAATCGTCGGGCGGCCGGCGAATTCTTGCCGCAGGCAACAACCGGGCCAGCCGCCCAGACTATAGCCCAAGCCGGAACGTGCCGCTAAGGCAGCCGGCACGATGCAAAGAGCGCTAAGACCGCCAGGAACAAGTTGCAGCGCGTCCGGGAGAAAATTCGCGCCGCCCTGCCAGCCCCCGCGCCCGCTAACCGCGTATTTATCGGCAGAGCAGTGCAATTGTCAGCGGAGCAGCTTTCATGTCTCGCCTCCTTGGTCGTGCCGCGAGTGATGTGCTGCGGCGCGGCGGTCGGAACAAGGGCTGGTCGCGTTGCGGCAAAAGCCGCACTCAGGCCGCGGGCGGAATGGTTTGCGCGACCGGCCGCCCATGACCACACCGTTGATTTCCATTACTACATGCCCGAGCTGAACATCGCCGTTGGCCAGACCGGCATTTACAGCGTGGCCGGTTCGGTCTTGTTGCTCGGCTTCGGCACCCCACCCACGCCGGTCATGCTGGTGTTCGACCAGCCGGACGCGGACACGCTGCACCTGATGAGCGATGGCGGCGATGAGCTGGTGCTTAGCCGCGCCGCCGAGATACCGGAGCAGTTCCAATGCCTGCCGCTGACGCCGGTTCACACCTACACCGGCCTGCCACGGCCGGACGAGAGGACCGGAATGGCCTATGACGGCAGCCGGCTCTGGTACACGACCGACGCCTCTGTGCTGCAGGCCATTGATCCTGCGCATGGGACGCCGGGTGAAACGCATGTTCTGACCACGCCGCTCGTGCACGCCTATCAGGGCGGTGCGTTCTGGGTGGTATCCGGCTCGGGCGCGATGGAACAGGCCGAGCGCCGCCGGCTCGACAACACGCTGCTGGACGAGATCGACACGCGGGTCGACTTGGGCGAGGCCAACCGGATCGAGGTCCTGGCGTGGGAGTCGCGCGACAACGTCCTGTGGGTGCACGGCTCGCTGCCGGATCACAGCGCTGACCGCTTCCTGCGCGTCGCCTGCCTGGGCGAGCCGGACGAGCTGCTGGGTATTGACGAGTTCGATGTGGCCATATCGGCCATGAGCTGGCATGGCCGGGAACTGTGGGCGATTGTGAGCGGCATGGTAGTGCAACTCGACATGACGGCGCTTAGGGGCGAGGTGACGTACCGCGTAGACCTGCCGGGGATCCGCTGGCGAGGTATCGCCTGGGCGGGCGACGCGATGTTCCTGATCGGCGCGAACGACGACGGCGGCGTGCTAGTGGAGGTCGACCCGGGGTAGCGGAGGCGCGGTACGCTGGGTGAGCGGTGCAAAAATGACCCCAGTTTCATGAACATTGCCACTGCGTAGTATCAGATGATACCAGCCTGCCTTGCCTTCGTCATGATCTCGTGCTATATTTATGGTGGAGGATGGCTAAGAAGGCTGCCGACCCAGCGATTGTGAGACTCATCCGCGAGCTGGCCGCCGATCCGGATAGAGTCGCGGTTTACCGGACCGCGAAGTACGACTTCCTGGCCCCGACTTTGACGGTGGACGACGTCTGCGACGCCATTTGTGAATGGATCGATCGCGGAAATCCGGTGATTGAAACGGTCATCCACACGATTCCCGAGCGGAAGAACACGCCGGCATATGAGCTGAAACCAGTGCTTTGTGAAAAGCGCTATTACGTGAAACTGGCCCTGGAAAGACAGGGCGAGGGCTGGCTGCTGATCTTGTCCGCTCACCTCGACGTGTAAATAGGCGAGCAGGAGAAACATATGGGAAGCGTCTGCCTGACCTGCGGACAGGGCACAATGGAGCCGAAGCGCGGCACGTTCCGCTTCGATCCGCCGCCCAATATCCCTGGCGGCACAATCGAGATCGAAAACGCCGAATGGCGCGAATGCACGGAATGCGGCGAGCAGATCCTCGGGCGAGAATTGGATCGCCGCCTCGACGATGCGGCGCGGCACCGGCTGGGCCTACTATCGCCGGCCGAAATCAAGGAAATCCGCGAGCGCATTGGGCTGAGCCAGGAGGCCATGGCCCAATGGCTAGGCGTGGGGGACAAGACGTACACGCGCTGGGAGACGGGCAAGTCGATCCAAAATAAATCGAACGACACGTTGATCCGGCTCGTCGCGCGCAATGCGGGTATCTTCTCTGAATTAGACGCGGAGCGCGAGCCTGATCGCTCAAAGAGAATCGCCGAGTACGTGCACAGCTTGCACGATCTCAAAGGCGAAAGCCCGCTGGCGATGGCGGCACACGGCGGAGAGCTCCCCGAGCGCGTGGTCGAGGAGTTGCGACAGCGCCTGCGCGCCATTCTGGAATTCCAGCGGAACCGCAAGGGTTGACCGTGATGGAGTTCAAGGCCAGCTACCTGGAAATCGAGCCGCGCGAACTGATCGAATTCCTGCTGCGCGAAAGTGGTCACGCTGATCGGGAGGCGGTCAATCCAAAGAGCATCCTTGACGTTTTGCGGCTGGAGCATGTCACCGCTAATTTCGCCGCGGAGCTGCCGCCCGAGCTCACGCAACGCAGCACGCCGGTGCGGGGAATGTTGTCGTACCGCGACCGGATCGTGGCCACTGATATAAACCTGAATGGCACGCGCGCCAGATTCAGCGTGCTGCACGAGGTCGCGCATTACGTCCTACCAACGCATCAGCATGCTCTCTACGTGTGCGATGAGACGGGCATGAGCTTTCGCACGCGTGTCACAATTGAGCAG
>JAGPEO010000424.1 GCA_018056925.1 Phycisphaerae bacterium | reverse complement strand
GTCGATAGATTCGGCGGCGCGGGGGGAGAAACCCCTGTTCCGCTACGCTCCACAGGGGTTTCTCCCCCCGCAGAAGCAAGAGCAACAAAGCTGGTGAACGACAATTATCTTGGCCGGTAGACGACAACTATCTTGGCCGGTTGCCACCTGAACCGGCCGGGTGCGAAAGCGAGGTTTACAGTGATCCATTTCAGCATGACGCAGAGGTGGATGACGTATGGCCGGCAAACGCATTGGAGATCACCAGGTGGGAATGTACAAGATGCACAGAACGAAGCTGAATCAAGAAGTGGCGGCGGCCAAAGTGGGCATCAGCCTGAGGTCCGCCAGACGGCTGGAGGGTTTGACGGAGCTGCCTTCGCAACGAGAAGCGCGGCCCTGGCGAACTCGGGCTGATCCCTTCGAAGGTATCTGGCAAGGCGAGATCGCGCCGATGTTGGAGGCCACGCCGGCACTGACGGCGATGACGCTGCTGGAAGAAATGCAAAGGCGTTATCCAGGGAAGTACGATGACACGCTGCTGCGGACATTGCAGCGACGGGTACGCACGTGGAATGCGTGTTTCGGGCGAGAGCGGGAAGTGTTCTTTGCACAGGCGCATCCGCCCGGCCGTTTGGGGCTCTCCGATTTTACGCACGCCGCGGTGTTGAAAGTCACGATTGGCGGTGCGGTGTTGCTGCACTTGCTGTATCAGTTTGCCTTGGCCTACTCGGGTTGGCGCTACGTCGAGATGGTCCTCGGGGGTGAAAGCTTCGCGGCCCTGTCCTCGGGGCTGCAGAACGCCGTCTGGATGATGGGCGGAGTCCCGGAAGAGCATCGGACGGACAGTTTGGCGGCGGCCTTCAACAACCACGCTGAGCACGAACTGCTGACCCGGCGCTACGAGGCGTTATGCACGCACTACGGCATGCGCCCGAGCCGCAACAACCTGGGCGTCAGCCACGAGAACGGATCGATTGAATCACGCCAAGGAACGCTCAAGCGTACTCTGGAGCAGGCGCTGCTCTTGCGCGGGCACCGTGACTTCGAGGATATGGAGGCTTACCGGCGCTTCGTGGCGGAAGTGTTTGGTCGCCTCAATGCACGCGTTGCACGCAAATTCAATGAAGAGCGCGGCCTGCTCAAGGCGTTACCGGTGCGGCGCAGCAGCGACTATGAGGAAGTGGACGTTGGAGTGACGAAGTACAGCACGCTGTCGGTCAAGAAAGTGCTGTACACGGTGCCCTCGCGCCTGGTAGGGCATCGCCTGAAAGTACGCGTCTATAGCGAAAGGCTGGAATGCTGGCTGGGCAACGTGTGTGTGCTTGAGTTGCGTCGTGGGCAACCCGAGGCGACGGGACAGCGGGGCCGGGTGGTCGACTATCGGCACCTGCTGCCCGCACTCAAACGCAAGCCCGGTGCCTTGGCGCGCTCTGCCTTACGCGATGACCTGTTCCCGCGCACCGAATACCGGCAAATGTGGGCGCAGCTCAAGGACAGGTTGAGCGAGGCGGCCGCTTGCCGGCTCATGGTGGGCTTACTGGACTTGGCTGGCAACGGGGGTTGCGAGGCCGAGTTGGCCCAGCGCCTGGCGTCGCTGCTCGAATCAGGCGAGCTCCCTGACTTGGAGCAACTGCAGACGGAGCTTGCCCCGCGCCCGGCAGAATGTCCTACGGTGGAGGTCGTGCTGCCCAGCTTGGCCAGCTACGATCAACTGCTGCAGGAGGTTGCATGAGCACCGCTGCCGCCCGTCTGCAGTTCGTTCTCAATGAACTGCGCCTACCGACCGTCAAGCGACTCTGGGCGGTCCTTGCTGAACAGTCGAACAAGGAAGGCTGGCCAGCCGAACGTTTTCTGGTGGCCGTGATGGAACATGAACTGGCTGAGCGGGATACCCGGCGACTGGAAAGGCATCGACTTGAGTCCCAGTTGCTCCCCGGCAAACGGCTCTCGAACTTTGATTTCACGGTGGTACCGACCGTCTCAAAAGCACACGTCAGCGCATTGGCGGAGGGTGACGGCTGGATTGGACAGGGGGCGAATCTTCTCCTGTTCGGGCCGCCGGGGGTGGGCAAGAGCCATCTGGTGTGCGCCATCGGCAACGGTTTGATCGACCGGGGGTATCGAGTCTGCTTCACGCGCACCAGCGATCTGGTGCAGCGTCTGCAAGGGGCACGACGCGAAATGCGGCTTTCGGCGGAGATTGCTCGTCTTGATCGCTTTGACCTGCTGATCCTCGACGACCTGAGCTACGTTCGGCGGGATCAGGCGGAAACCTCGGTCCTGTTTGAGTTGATTGCCGAGCGCTATGAACGGAAGAGTCTGGCGCTCACCGCCAACCAGCCCTTCTCTGGCTGGGATCAGGTCTTCCCGGATGCCGCCATGACACTCGCCGCCGTTGACCGTTTGGTTCATCACTCGACCATTCTTGAACTGAATGTCGAGAGCTACCGGCGCCGGGTTGCCGCGGGGGGCAAGGTGTTCGAAGCCAAGTCCAAAGGCATACATGATCCAGACGATCACGTTACGCCGACGCCAGTTCCTGGTGACCGAAACGATGTCGGTGAGGGCGCCACGATCCCCGGCGAAGTGAGCGGCGCGCGGGGTGACGCCTCCGTTCCGCTA
>JAGPEO010000104.1 GCA_018056925.1 Phycisphaerae bacterium | reverse complement strand
GCTACGGGGTTTGATGAGCCCGGCCCAAATGTGGTGTACGCCCCAAGCGGAGAACATGATTACGAGCAGCCAGAATGTCAGGGCGGCGTAAAGCATCTCCCTACTACCTCGTCGCCGGGCACGGCTGTGCAGCGCTGGAACAGTCCCGCACCGCGGCCGCGCATATAGCGCCCCCGTCCGCAGTCCATTACGGCGTCAGGGGCATTATCGCCGCCCCGAACGCGAGTTGCCAGCGCTGCAAAATGGAGTTCGAGAGTTTTTTCACCCAAGACAGGCCCGTGAGTCTCGCCAAGGGGGACTGCGCGGCTTGCCGGACAACCGGTTGACCCGCCCGTCGGCATGCTGAATAATGAGTTAAACGGGTCGGAAACGGCCCGTTTTTTCACTTAGTGAGGCGAGCTATGCAAGATATCACCGAACATCTCGTTCAACTGGTGCGCGCGACCTCTACCGATCTCTCGCCGGATGTCGAGCATGCCTTGCGCAACGCCTGTCAGAAAGAGGCTGACGGTTCGGCGGCGCAGGCGGCGCTGGAGACAATCCTCGAGAACGTGCGGCTGTCGCGCGAGACGGGCCGGCCGATTTGCCAGGATACGGGGACGCCGATTTTTTACGTGTGGCACCCGGTCGGCGTTTCGCAGCGCGCGTTAGGCGAGCAGATTCGCAATGCAGTCCGCATTGCAACGGAGCGGGCCTATCTGCGGCCGAACGCGGTGGCGGCGCTGTCGGGCAAGAACAGCGGCGACAACACGGGCGTTGATTTTCCCACGATTCACTTCGAGGAGTGGGAGCACGATTACCTGCGCATCTCGCTGCTGCTCAAGGGCGGCGGGTCGGAGAATTGCGGCTGCCAATACAGCGTGCCGTCGCCGGAGTTCCAGGCGGGGCGCGACATTGCGGGCGTGCGGAAGGCGGTGCTCGACGCCGCGTTCAAGGCCCAGGGTTTTGGCTGCGCGCCGGGTGTGCTGGGCGTGGGCGTCGGCGGCGACCGGGTGACGAGCATGCAGAAGGCGAAGGAGCAGCTCTTCCGGCCGCTGGAGGATGAGAACCCGGATCCGGAGCTGGATGCATTCGAAAAGACGCTGCGGGACGAGGTCAATCAGTTGGGCATCGGTCCAATGGGTTTCGGGGGCAAGACCACGGTGCTCGGGGTGAAGGCCGGGCAGCTCCACCGTCTGCCGGCGTGCTTTTTTGTGTCGGTTGCGTACATGTGTTGGGCGGACCGGCGGAAGACGCTGACGATCCGGGACGGCCAGGCGACAATTGAGCCGGGCGGAGAGGAGTAGGACAATGGCTACCAAACTGAACATTCCGCTAGCCGAATCACGAATTCGGGAACTGCGCATCGGCGACCAGGTGTTGCTGTCGGGCGTCATCTACACCGGGCGTGACGCGGCGCATAAGTACATGAAGGAGAAGTTCATCGTCGGCCCGTGCCCGGCGGAGGAGCAGGGGGTCTATGACGTGCTGAAGCGCGGGCTGGCCGGCGGCGTCATCTATCATTGCGGGCCGGTAGTGCGGAAGCGCCCGGACGGCAAGTACGAATTCGTTGCGGCGGGCCCGACGACCAGCATTCGCGAAGAGCCGTACGAAGCGGACGTGATGCGGCACTTCGGCGTGCGGGCGATCATCGGCAAGGGCGGCATGGGGCCGAAGACATTGGCGGCGTGCCGCGAGCTCGGGGCGGTGTATTTGCACGCGATCGGCGGTGCGGCGACGCTCATCGCTGAAAGCGTGAAAGAAGTCACGAACGTCTACAAGCTCGACTTCGGCGTGCCGGAGGCGTTCTGGGAGATTCGCGTCGAGGACTTCCCATGCGTGGTGACGATGGACTCGCATGGGCAGAGCCTGCACGAGAAGGTCGAGGCGGAGTCGAAGAAGAAGCTGGCGGAGTTGCTGGCGTAATAGCGCACGGTAAAGAGTCGCCACGTGGTGGCGCTATTGTGGCGTCCTCCTGCTTAGCGGAACCGTGTGCGGGACCTCCGCACTGCTTGAAGCTGCGCTTTCAAGCAGTGGCACACGCACGCTAATTAGCGCCGTGGCTTTTAGCTGCCGCGAACGCTGTCCTTGATGCGCTTCACGTGCCCGCGGCCGAGGCCCTTTACTTCGCAGCCCAGCTCGAAGAAGCGGCGGATTTTGGCATCGTCGAGGATGCCGAAGCAGTCGATGACCGCCAGCGGCTTGCCGGCCATTTTGACGACCTCGTCCGGACTCAGGCGCAGGTAGGGTTCGTGGCGGACGGCCAGGATCACCGCGTCCGCGTCTTTGAGGGCAGTGGCCATGTCCGCGTCAACGTGCGAATCCTTCAAATGCTCCTGATTGCGGAAGAATCGCGCCCAGCTTTGGCCGGGGGCCGGGTAGGTGTCCTGCGCCTCCAATTCCCACCAGTGCTGCACGTACGGATCGTGGATCGCGACTTCTGCGCCCATTTCCGTCAACTTGCGCACGACCAGTTCGCTGCCGCTATAGCGCGTGTCACCGACGTCTTCGCGATAGGCGGCGCCGAGCAGTACACACTTCGAAGCTGCCAAATACTTGCCCATGTTCCGCAGGGCGTCACGGACAAGCTCTGCGACGTGCAAGGCGCGCGTGTCGTTGATGTTGATAGCCGCCTCGGTCAGCTTGAAGATGTCATCCTCAAAGCCCATCAGGTGCTTATACGCCCACATGCCCAGGCCGCCGTCCTTGGGCAGGCAGTAACCGCCGATGCCGGGGCCGGGGAAGATCATGTTGCTATGCGTGGGGCGCATCTTGATGGCGTTGACGACCTTGATCAGGTCGACGCCGTTGCGTTCGGCGAAAAGGCTCCATTCGTGCAGGAAGGCGAGTATCGTCGCGCGGTAGCTGTTCTCGACGATCTTGGTCGTCTCGCTTTCGAGCGGGCGATCCATGACGGTGAGCGGGAACTTCTCGGTGTTGAGCACTTCCGTGAGGAACTTGACCACGCGCCGGCGGCTTTCCTCGTTCACACCGGCGCAGACGCGCCAGAAGTCGCGGATGCTGGCGACGTAATGGCGGCCGGGCATGACGCGCTCGAAGCTGTGTGCCAGCAGCGGCTCGCTTTCGATGCCGCGTTTTTCGAAAGCCTTCTTGAGAATCGGGTAGGCGACGTATTCGGTCGTGCCGGGGGCGACGGTGGTTTCGATGAGCACCAGGCAGTTCGGCGGGATCATTTCGCCGATGGTGGCGAGGCTCTTTTCGAGTGCGGCCATGTCGGCGGTCCCGGTGCGCAGGTTGCCGAGGTCGCGCTTGACGTAATCGCACTGCACGTCGACGACGACCACGTCGGCGAGCTTCATAACCTCGTGCGTGTACGTGGCGCAGAGCGTCTTGGTTTCCTTGACGCAGCGGCCGATGAGCTGGTCGACCTCGGGATCTTCGGCCTTAACGGGGGAGAGGCCGCGGTTGAGCAACTCGATTTTCCAATAGCTGCGCGGGCTGGGGCGCTGCATGCCGATCACGAATTTGTTGTGCTTGCCGGTGGCCTTGTCGCGGCTGTCGGCGACGACTGCGGCCATCACGGCGCCGACGAAGCCGACGCCGACCACGACCACGATTTCGCGTCCTTCGGCGCGGTTCTGGTCGACGAGTTTTTTCAGCCGGGCGAACTCGGCGGGGTATTGCTCAGGGGTGGGTAGGGCGAACTTTTCGCCTTCGGGACTGATGCTGGTTTGCGTGCTCATGGTCGCTCCCTAATAAGCTCCGTAGAGTTGGGGCAACGTAAGCGAGGAGCGTGTGAAACGCAACGAACAAACCGCGCCTTCGCGACGAGCAGAGCCGGGGCGTATCGCCCCGGAATGTCGTCAAATAATCACGTTTTCGCTCCTTGGCGCGCGGGGTCGTAATTTGCGCGGCGGGTACGGCGCGGCTTCGGCTAGGGGTTTGCGAGTCTTCCCAGGAATAAGATGCTGCCGGATTGCACATCGCGGATCAGGAAGAGGAACGGATGATCCGCGCGGAAGACTGGCGGCGGGCCGGGGGTGGCGCGCATCTTCATGACCACGCCCGTCGCGCCGGCGGCTTCGGTGCCTTCTTCATTCACGTCGACGTACGCCTTGTGCAGCACCGCGCCGATATACAGTTCCTGCGTCCCGTCCATGCCCGAAAAGTCGGCCGCGCCCACTCGGAAGGCGAGCCGCATTCCCAGCTCGCGCAGCGCGTCGTCCAGGCGGAATTCCGAAGTCAGTTTGAATTTCGGCAGCGCGACCTGGACTTTCTGCTCGCTGAGTTGGCCGAGCCAGCCGGCCAGGGCCTCCGGCGTCAGCTTCTTTTCCAATTCGGGTAGTCCATCATATTTGCGCGGCAGCAGGATGGTCATGCGCAGGCGATTGCCCGCATACGGCAAATCCAGCGCCTGGAAATCGGGCTGCTCCAGATAGCCGAATTCGCCCGTCTGATGCATCAACGGGGCATTCACCTGGCTGCCGTCAGCGCGGGTGAACGGCTCTTCCTTCGTGGATTTCGGATCGAATTGGGCGGCCCAGTTGCCTTTGAAATAGATGGCGTTCGTCAGTATGAGCTTCGTGGTCGCGTCGAGGACGCCGGGCGGAATGAGGTCTTTGATCTTGCCGGCCGTGTGCTCGGCCACCCAGTCGTTAATGGTCTGGCGGGCCTGCTCGGCGGCCTGGCTGAAATCAAGCTCGGCCAAGCCCGCCTGGTAGCTTTGTTCTGCCGTTTTCAAAAACGCCGGTAGGAATTTATGGCCTTGCGCGGCCCACAGTGCGTTTGCGATGTGCAGTTTGTAGGGTCGCGGCTCGGCGGCGCCTTGCGGTGGATTCAGTTCATTGAGGATGGCCGCGAACGCGGTGTGCAATTGGTCGGGCGGCAAGTCGAAGTGCAGCGCTTGCGCCATTTCTGCCGCAGTCGCGCCGCGCGCCCCGGCGTACGTCATCGCCAGCGCTGTGGAGATACTGAGCGGCGAGAAGAACAGGTTACCTTCTTCCGCCCGCAGCCGGTCGTAAATGCCCAGGGCGAAGGCGGTGTTGCCTTTTACGAGCGCTGCTTCACCGGCCGGCCGTGTGGCGGCAGTAGTAGGCTGCCCGCCGCCGAATGACAGGCGCGCGGTGGCGAGCGCGGTGAGGGCAATCGCCAGGAGAGTTAGGGAGGTGCTGGACATGTGGGGGTTCCTTTGGAGTATCCGTTGCGGTTCTTCGTTATTAGTTATTAGTTATTAGTTGTTAGTTTTGCTTTTTGTTAGTTTTGCATTCTGTCGCTAGTCAATCATCAGTTTAGCAGATGCGCGGGAGGTCTTCGCCGTAGGGGCGCTGAATTATTCGCCGGCCGCCGACGCGCGTGATCAGTTCGACCAGCGGCGGCGCGGCGCCGGTTACTTCGGCAATGACGGCCGCGGATTTGCCGAGCGGATGGCTGCGAAGAGCGCGGAGCGCCTGCTCCACGTGCTGCGGTGCGATTACCGCCACTACCTTTCCTTCATTGGCGACGGTCAGTGGATCGAGGCCCAGCATCTCGGCGGCATGGCGGGCGGTGCGCGAAATGGGGACCTGATCCTCGGCTACATCGATGCTCAGACTGGTGGCTTCGCAGATGTCGGCCAATACGCCGGCCAGGCCGCCGCGCGTCGGATCGCGCAGAAATTTCACGTCCGCGCCGCAGTCCAACAGTTGCCCGATTAAGCCGTTTAGCGGCGCCGCGTCGGTCCGCAGGGCCGACTCGAATTCGATGCCGTTTCGCACGGACATGATCGTCAGGCCGTGATCGGCGAGCGTGCCGTTGATCAGAATCAGGTCGCCCGGGGCGATGCGCTTGATGTCCAGATTCACTCCGGGCCGGCGGCGTCCGATGCCCGCGGTGTTGATGAACAAGCCGTCGGCGGCCGGACCTGCCGGCGGTGATTCCGCGGCCGGTTTTTTGCGGCGCTCGATTACTTTTGTGTCACCCGTGACGATGGTGACGCCGGCTTCGGCGGCGGTGGCGGCGATTGAAGCGAGAATCCGGTCCAACGCCTCGAGCGGCAGGCCCTCTTCGAGGATCAGGCCCAGGCTCAGGGCGACGGGCTCGGCGCCCATCACGGCCAGGTCGTTGACCGTGCCGGCGACTGCCAGGCGTCCGATGTCGCCGCCGGGGAATTCCAGGGGCGTTACGACGTACGAATCGGTCGTGAATACAAGATCGCCGGCCGTCCACGGCAGCACGGCCCCGTCGGTAAGTGGCGCCAGTCGCTCGTTCTTCAATGGCGGGAGGAGGTGGTCGCGAATAAGCCGGGCCATCAGCTCGCCGCCGCCCCCATGCGCCAGGACCACGTGCTCGATTTCTTTTGTGGTTGAATTCTTCATGATCTTGCGCAAGCCGATCGCGAGGCCGTCCGGCCAATAATATCGGGACGGGTGAGCACACGCCACGAGAGTCGAGGTTTCGGATGAGGTGGGTCCGGAAAATGCGGGGAATTCTTGCGGTTTTGGATTGACTTTCAGCGTGCGCGTTCACGTATACTTTGCAGGGCACGAAGCCTAGGAGCATCCAGATACCTAGTCGCGGCTTTGGTTGAGAATGGTTTAGACCTTCGAGGATCGCAGGCGGCATGAACGCGCTTTTGCGGCGCGCGTGGTGGGAGTTGCAGGAGCTGGCGGGCCGGCGAAAAACAGGAGGAGAGAGGTGCCGGAGATCTCGCCGCTCCTGCATTCTTTTTTTCTAGCAAACAGCATTCCGGGTGTTTGTCAGCACCCGCCTCAGACGCCTTCCGGCTGCCAGGCGCCGTACGCGTTGGCGCGGTCTGCGAGAGCGTCCTGCATAGCCTCGGCTTTCGCGGCCGGCAAATCGATGACGCGCGCCTCTTTGGTCACGCGCGAGCCGGCGGTCTGCACTTCAAGGTTGGCCAGCTTCAGCCGCCGTTGGAACGGGCTCTGCGAAACTGAAACGAACTGCACCTTACTGTGCGGCACGACCCAGATGCGGCGCGTCCAAACGCCGGCGCGGGCGAGCACGAACTGGCCCTGCTCGGCGTATCCGAGCGCCCGGAAGCGCGCGTAGGCCGCGCCGAGCGCGAGAACGAACACGACCGGCAGGCCCCATAGCGCGTATCCGTGCAAGTAGAGCGACGCCAGGCCGAGCACGATCAACCCCGCGACGGTGTAACGAATCATCCCGCGCCGGATAGTCAGCCGGCTTACCGGGTTCCAAGTCACCTGTTCGAGGTCCAGCTCCGGAAAGACCTCGCGGCACAGCGCGGGCAGCCGCCGCCAGCGAACCAGCGGCGAAAGGGCCGCGCTTCCGCCGCCCTCGGCCTCGAGTACCGAAGCGGCGGTTTCGACGTACACCGAGCAGCAGCGCAGCAGGCGGCGCGGCCAAGGCGCTTCGATGCGCAGTAATTGAATCCTCCCAAGCGGAAGGACCGTTTCGAACTGCGTAAAGAGACCATAGCGGCGCCGCAAATCATTGCCGCGGCGGCGCAGCACGAAGCCGTAGTAACGCACGACCGCGAGCACGATTGAAACCAGCCAGCCGGCCACAATCAGCAGCGTAATTCCGGCGATGATCAGAAGCGCCGTGCCGCGCCCGCCCGCGCCTAGCCAGTTTTCGTACGTGCGCTGGAATTGTTCTGCGAACCTGCCCTGCAATGCTGCGCCGAACGTGTACCACAGGCCCGCCAGGCCGGCGACGATCAATCCGGCTCGATTCTCCGTCGCGCCGGCCAGCAGCAGGTCGGATAGCGAGGCGCGCCAGATTACCTCGCCCTCGTGGGCCTCGGTCAGCGGCATGTGAGCTTCGTGAGCTTCCGGGGCAATACCAGCGGCGTGTTGCCGGACCTCCAGCAACTCGGCTTTCAGCCGTTCTGCCTCCGCCTCGCTGAGCGCAGACAGTTCAGCCTCGGCCCGTCCGCCGGCGGCCGTTTCGATGCTGACGTCGACCACCCGCAGTAAGCGGTGCAGAACGCCGCGGCGCAAGTCGATGTTCTGAATCCGGTCGAGCGGAATGGTGCGGACCTGGCGATTGAGAATGCCCGAGCGGATGACCAAACGCTGGTTGTCGATGCCAAACCGGACGGACACGTACCGCAGAACCGCACCGGCTGCACCGAGCACCAGCACGCCCGAGATGGCCACCTCGGTCCAATCCGACCCGCGCCGCTCGCCCAGAAAGTCTGCCAGCAGCGCAAGCAGGATGATGTACGCGAACGAGCCGATCCGCCGCAGCAACTCGATCAAGATGGTGGCTGGATGCAGTCGCCGCATCTCCGGGCCCGCGCCGGTTTGCGCTGAATCCACATGGGGCCGGGGCGTTCCTGTCTCCGCCGGCCTCTCTTCCGCCGGCGTGGAGTCAGGCATGGTCGCGCTCCGCGCCAACGAGCCGTTCGCGGAGTAGCTCGGCGTCGGTGGGCGACAAACCTGGAATCACTACGACGGCCGCGATGGTTCCGGCCGTGAAAATGCTGAGCTTGACCAATCCGAACGCGCGATCGATCGGCCCGGACTCGATGTCGACGTGTTGGATGCGCGAGCGCGGGACACAGCGCCGCGTCCTCCAGATCACGCCGAAGTGCGCGAGCACGACGGTGTGCCGCAGGGCGTACTGCCAGGCACGGTAGCGTAAGTCCGCGCCCAGCAGCCCCGACACCAGAAACAGGAGGAAGACGGCAATGGTCAGCACTCCGAACGGAAGCGGCCAGCTTGTGGCGCGCTGCAGCCAGAGGGCTTCGAGAAGGAGGCCTGCCACACCCAGCGCCGCCGCCGTGAAAGTTGCGGAGAGCATCCAGACCGTCCGCACGGCCGGATGCGGGAGGTGGAATTCCGCAGGCGCGTCGCCGGACGCGGTTCCCTGATCGGGCGTTGCCGGCGACAGCGCCGCATCGTGACCGGGTTCCCAATCGCTCGACATGCCGGAATCGTATGGAGGCTGGACAGCAGGAGCAAACCGATCCAGAACCTACTGGCGGCGCGGCTGAGGGCAACTGCGGGCCGCGGCGGGCGGGCGTGAGGTTTGTCCGTCCCAAAGGCTGGCGGCTGAAAAATTCTGGTGCAACGCGTACTAATTTGGTCCGGATTTTGTTATGCTGCGGAATCTCGCGGAGCGTTTGCGTGCCGGTTAACGAAGAAAAAGTGGTTCGCCGCCGCTTGGATTTACGCGGGCAAGTGCAGGGCGTGGGCTTTCGGCCCTTCGTGTATCGGCTGGCGACTGAGTTCAAGTTGGGCGGCTACGTCGGCAACGACAGCAACGGGGCGTTCATCGAGGTGGAGGGGTCGGCTGATTGCATTGCGGCTTTCGAGGCCGCGCTCGTGCAGCGCTTGCCGCCGCTGGCGAAGATTACAGAGCTGCGGCGCGCGAGTCTGCCGGTGCAAGCGGAGCGCGAGTTTCGAATCACCGGCTCGCGGGCCGATCCGCAGCGCCGCCCGGAAGTTACGCCGGATGCGGCTACCTGTGCGGACTGCCAGCGTGAGCTGTTCGACCCGGCTGACCGGCGCTACCGGTATCCGTTCATAAACTGCACCAATTGCGGCCCGCGCTATTCGATCATCAAGACGGTTCCGTACGACCGCCCGGCAACGACGATGGCCGTCTTCAAGATGTGCCCAGCGTGTCAGCGGGAGTATGACGACCCGGCCGACCGGCGGTTCCACGCGCAGCCAAATGCCTGCCCGGTGTGCGGTCCGCAGCTTCGTCTGTGCCGCGTGCGAAAGCCGCAGGGGGCGGCGCGAGGGCGTGAGCCGGCGTGGGTGGTCGAGGCGCTTGAGGGCGATCCGATCCGCGAAGCGGCTCGCATGCTGGCGGAAGGGCGGATTCTCGCGGTCAAAGGCATCGGCGGATACCACCTGGCGTGCCGGGCGGATCGCGAGGACGTAGTTCGAACACTGCGACAGCGCAAACTGCGCGACGGCAAGCCGCTGGCGCTCATGGTTCCTTCGATAGCGGCGGCACAGGCGTTCTGCATCCTCACGCCGGCGGATATCGCGGCACTCACTTCGCCGGCAGCACCGATCGTTCTAGCGCGGAAGAAACCGGAATACTGCTCTCTCGATCCCTCGATCCCTTCCCTCGGAAGGTGGGAAGGTGGGAAGGTAGGAATGTGGGAGGGTTCTCTCGATCGCTCGATCCCTCGATCCCTAGATCCCTCTCGCCCGACGATCGCCCCCAGCGTGGCAGAACAAGTCGATACCTTCGGTGTCATGCTGCCGTACGCCCCGTTGCATCACCTGCTTTTCGCCGAGGGACTCGGGCCGTTGGTCATGACGTCGGCGAATCTTTCGGGCCAGCCACTGACGTTTCGCGACGAGGACGCTTTCGCCGAACTGCACGAAGTCGCCGATGCCTTTCTCATTCACGATCGCGAAATTTTCCGGCCGATTGACGATTCGGTCGTGGTTACGTTTGACGCCGAAACGGTGCCGATCCGGCGGGCGCGCGGCTATGCCCCGCGGCCGCTTCGGCTTGAAGCGTTCGATGGCGACGGACCGCTGGCCGCAGTGCGGGGCCGCAGAATCCTCGCAGTCGGCGGGGAGCTGAAGTCAACGGTTTGCCTGCTGCATAACGGGGAGGCGATCGTCAGCGAGCACCTGGGCGATCTGAGCAACCCCGCTGCTTACCGGCATTTCGTCCAGGCGATCGGCCGGCTGGAAGAGCTGTTCGGATTCAAGCCGGACGTGGTCGCGCATGACCTGCATCCGCAGTATCTGTCGTCGGTTTTCGCGCGGCAGCGCGAAGTCCCGACGCTCGCGGTTCAACACCATCACGCGCACGTGGCCAGCGTCATGGCGGAATTTGGCGTGTCCGGCCCGGTGATCGGGTTGTCGTGTGACGGTACAGGATACGGCACGGACGGGGCGGTCTGGGGCTGTGAAACGCTGCTGTGTGAGCGGGGCGATTTTGAGCGGCTGGGGCATCTCGAATACTTCCCGCTGGTCGGCGGCGACGCGGCCGCCATTGATACCTGGCGACCGGCGCTGGCGTTGGCCGTTGCGGCCGGCGGCTCTGCGGCCGATGTGATACCGATTGCGAGTGATGACGTACCGACCGCTGCGGAATTGGCCGTTTTCGAGCGGCAGCTCGCCTCGGGAGTTAATTCGCCACCGACCTCCAGCCTGGGCCGCGTATTCGACGGCGTCAGTTATCTTCTCGGCCTATGCAGGCGAAACCGCCACGAGGCCGAGGCCGCCATGGCTCTCGAAGCCGCGGCCGGGGCTTATGCGGAAAACGCGGTTGAGGCGTACGGGTACGAAGTTCGCGATCACGGCGGGATGCTGCGGCTGTCGATGTCGCAGATGATTCGCGAGATCATCGCAGAGCGGCGGGCCAATGTCGCGGTTCCCCGAATCGCCGCGAGATTTCACGAGACCATCGCTCGGCTGCTGGCGGACGCTGCGGCCGTTGCCTGCGAGCGGCATGGCATACGCGTCGTGGCCCTCTCAGGCGGCTGCTTCGCCAATCGGCGGCTGCTGACGCGGGTCGTGGAATTGCTCGCGTCCAGCGGCCTGAAAGTGCTATATCATCGCAGTGTGCCCAGCGGCGATGGTGGCCTGGCGCTTGGGCAGGCCATCGTGGCGG
>JAGPEO010000103.1 GCA_018056925.1 Phycisphaerae bacterium | reverse complement strand
TGGCCGATTTGGCGGGTGACGTGCAACAAGAGGGGGGCGAGGCGGGTGAGTTGTGGCGCGACGACCTGCTGGCAGGGCGGGAGTATTTCGCGGATCCGGAGTTGCCGGAGATCGGGTTCATCCGCGTGCTGCCGCGGGAAGCGCGCATGGTCCAGGTCGCGTTTCGCGGCGGGTCGCACCTGTTGATCGATACGGCAAACGGGCGGTGCTGGAGTTCGCGCTGGATCGCGGAGCAGCTTGGGTTAGCGACCGCTCCGCGTTTTTTCGCGCAGGCGGTCGGCCCGCTGGTCGAAACGCCCAGCAGCGAGGATGGCCGCGCAGACGGCGCCGCGCCCGGCGAAACGAACCTGTATTTATTCAGCGACGCCGGACTATTGCGGCTGGATTCCGCAAAAAGCGTTGTGCGCCGCATCGAGCTTCCCGGGCCGGAACCGTATCCGGCGCTGGTCCCCGAATCGTGCCCCTACGAGCGGCGCGATTCGTGCTGGGTGTACTGCGCTCGGCTGCCAGAGGAGGGCGGGCAGGTTTACCGCCTAAGCGTGGGCGATGACCGAGCGGAGTTGCTGGGCATGGTAAACGAGGCCCTGCCACGCGAATATTACCGGATGCAGTCGCGCGCTGCGTTGCGGCGCAAGGTGAATGATTTGCTGGCGCGAGTTGGCGTGCCTTCTCTGCGCGAATTCGTGAGCGAAACCGAACAACTTTTGGCAAAGTACGCGGAGGTCAAAGATCCGTGAAGCCCGTTCTGCTGCGCTTGGGTGAAAACGTATTGACGCTGAAAGTGCTGGAGGCGTGCTTGGGGTGTCCGGTGCAAGTCTCAATCACGCCCGAGGCAATGGCGCGCGCTGAGCGGGCGCGCGAATGGGTGGAGGACCTCCTGCAAAGCGGGGGGGCGGTTTACGGCATCAACACCGGTTTTGGATCGCTGAAGAACAAGCGCATCTCGCCGGACCAAACCGATCAGCTCCAGGAGAATCTCATCATCTCGCACGCGGTCGGCGTGGGGCCGGCCGCGCCGCCGGAGATCGTGCGCTGGATGATGCTCTTCAAGCTCCACATGCTGCTGCAGGGACACAGCGGCGTGCGCCCTGAAGTGATCCGCCTGATGCAGACCTGCCTGAACGCCGACATGTTGCCGGTAGTTCCCACGCGCGGCTCGCTCGGGGCCAGCGGAGATTTGGCGCCCCTGGCGCACCTGGTGCTGCCGCTCACCGGGCGCGGCGAAATGACCGTTCCCAGCTCAGGACAGGGCGGCGGACGCCAGACCCGCCCCGCCGGCGAACTGCTCGCGTCGCTGGGCGTGGAGCCGTTGCGGCTGGCAGCCAAGGAAGGCTTGGCCCTGATCAACGGCACGCAATTCATGTCGGCCTATGCCGCCAATATCGCCGTCCGGGCCGCTCGCCTGGCGAACTTGGCGGACTTGATCGGCTGCATGTCGCTGGAAGGCTTCCGCGGCAGTATTCGGCCGATGGACCCGCGGCTGCACGAAGTGCGGCCGCATCCAGGCGCGCAGACGGTCGCGGCAAACGTGCGGCGGTGGATGGCGGGCAGTGAGATCCTGTCCTCACATGAGAACTGCGGCCGGGTGCAGGATCCGTATTCGCTGCGCTGCATTCCGCAAGTACACGGGGCGTTTCGCGACGCACTCACGCATTTTAGCCAGACGGTCGAGCGCGAAATCAATAGCGTGACGGACAACCCGATTGTGTTCGAAGACGGCGCCATCAGCGGCGGCAACTTTCATGGCGCGCCGCTGGCGCTCGTTCTGGATTACCTGGCCATCGCACTTACCGACCTGGCGAGCATCTCAGAACGCCGCACTTACCAACTACTCAGCGGCGAGGACGGCTTGCCGAAGCTGCTGATGCGCGACACCGGACTCAACAGCGGCTTCATGTTGCCGCAGTACACGGCCGCCGCACTGGTGAACGAGTGCAAGGTGTTGGCCACGCCGGCCGCGGTCGATTCAATCCCCACTTCGCTGGGGCAAGAAGACCACGTGAGCATGGGCGCCACCTCGGCTTTCAAATGTTTTGAAGTGATCGATCGCGTCGAAACCGTGCTGGCGATCGAGCTCGTTTGTGCCGCACAGGCGCTTGATTTTCGTGCGCCGCTCTTGCCGGGAGTCGGCCCGCGCGCCGCGCATGCCCTGGTTCGGAAGGTCATTCCGCATGCCGAGCGAGACCGGCTTTTCGGGCAGGATATTGCGGCCGCTGTGCAACTTCTGCGACACAGCGCAGAGCTGCGCCAAGTGGCCAACCAGTAAATCGCGCGCGCTACTCCGACAGACTGGGCTAAGTTCGAATTTCAGAAAAAGCCATCTGATATTCCGCAAAGCTCGACAGCGCGGAACTGCGCGCAATCGACCAAATCAGGTATGATCTTGCTGTTCCCATTACCCCCTAAAGGAGATTGGTCGATGACAAGATCGCTGATTAAGGCAGTGGCGCGGCTGGTTGCGTGGCGAGCGGTTGGGCTGGCCACGCTGGCGATTCTGGCGGCCGGTGTATGTTTTGCCCAAGCCCCCACTGAGAAGCGGCCGGGCGACGCGCCGAAGCCGAGCGCGGCCGAGGAGAAACTGCCCAGCGCCGAAGCGGTGCTCGACAAGTTGGTCGAGGCCACGGGCGGCGAAGCGGCTATCAAGAAGATCAACACCCGTGTATCGAAGGGAACGTATAAGCAGGGTCCGGACAAGGCAAACATTACGATCTATGAGGCCGCGCCAAACAAGTCGCTTCACATCATAGAACTGCCTGAGGGACAGAAAATCGAACAAGGCACGAATGGCGAGGTGTATTGGACGCAGTCGCCGATGGGTGTGCAGATCTCTGACAAGGAAGAAGCTGCCCTGGCCGCGCGGCAGGGCGATATACATCTCCCTGCAACTTGGCGCCGGCATTACAAGAGCGCCGAAACCGCCGGCATTGAGACGGTTGGCGGCAACCCTGCGTACAAGCTCATCATGACCCCCCAGGAAGGCCAGCCCGATGTGTGGTACGTTGACCAGAAGTCCAACCTGCTGGTGCGCTGGGATATGTCCGCGGGCGGCGGCATGGGACTTATCGGGATGTACTACGAAGATTACCGGAAAGTTGACGACGTTATGGTGCCGTTCACGCAGCGCGCCACCAGCCCGATGCCGCTGGCCGTCACTTTCACCAGCGTCGAGCATAATGTTGACATTCCCAAGGAACGGTTTGAGCTCCCGGCAGCGGTGAAGGAAGCCTTGAAGGACGCTGGGAAAGCGCCGGAAAGGCCGGACAAACCGGAGAAGCCGGCCAAGCCGTGAGCAGCCGCAAATACGCCGTACCCCGAAGCTAAGATTCAGTATGCGCGCTGAGTACCCCTATTACGTTGCCGGGCAGCAGGTTGCCGCTAATAGCGACCTGGTGGTGGAGAACAAGTATACGCTTCAGCCGGCGGCCCGCGTGGCGCGCGCCGACCGCGCCGCCATTGAGCAGGCCATCGCCGCCGCAGCCCAGGCGTTCGATGAGACGCGCAAGCTGCCCGCCCATCGGCGGCAAGCCATCCTGCAACAGCTCGTACGGCAGGTCGAACAGCGACGCGAAGAGCTGGCGCAGGTGCTGACCATCGAAGTTGGCAAGCCGATCAAAGACGCCCGCGGAGAAGTGACGCGGTTGATCGACACGCTGCGCATCGCCGCGGAAGAGGCGGTGCGAATCGGCGGCGAGTGGTTGCCGTTGGACATCAGTCCGCGAGCCGAAGGCTACCAGGGGCTGGTGCGCCGCTTCCCCATCGGCCCGTGCGCTTTCATCACGCCGTTCAATTTCCCGCTGAACCTGGCCGCCCACAAGATCGGCCCCGCGATCGCCGCCGGCTGTCCGTGGATTCTCAAGCCGGCTTCCGCGACGCCGATCAGCGCCGTACTCCTGGGCGAGATGGTGGCGCAGACGGACTGGCCCAAGGCGGCTTTTTCGATTCTGCCATGCAGCGGGGCGGAAGCCGAACCGCTGGTTACCGACGAGCGCATCCGGAAATTAAGCTTCACCGGTTCGGCCAAAGTCGGCTGGGACATCCGCGCCCGGGCCGGTCGCAAACGCGTGACGCTCGAGTTGGGCGGCAACGCGGCCTGCATCGTCGATCGCGGCGCGGATCTGGACTACGCGGCTGACCGCATCACGCTGGGCGCTTTCTATCAGTCCGGCCAGAGCTGCATCAGCGTGCAGCGCGTGCTCATCCACCGGGATATTTATGACGCTCTTGTTCCCAAGCTGGTCGAGCGCGCCGGACGGCTCGCGCTGGGCGATCCCGCGGATGAGGAAACCGCGCTGGGGCCGCTCATCACGCTGCAAGATGCGCAGCGCGTCGAGCAGTGGATCGCCCACGCCGTAACGGCCGGCGCCAAGGTTCTTTGCGGCGGCCGGCGGCACGGCCCCTGCGTGGAGGCTACCTACGTCGCGGACGTCGACCCGCGGCAACCCCTGAGCTGCCAGGAAGTCTTCGGGCCGGTGGCGGTGCTGGCGCGCTTCGATGATTTCGCGGCGGCCATACGAACGGCCAACGACAGCCGCTACGGCTTGCAGGCCGGCGTTTTCACGCGCGATTTGGAGCATGCCTGGTATGCGTACGAGGAGCTCGAAGTCGGCGGGGTGGTCATCAATGACGTTCCGAGCACGCGCGTGGACAGCATGCCCTACGGCGGCGTTAAGGACAGCGGCCTGGGGCGCGAAGGCGTGCGCTACGCCATCGAGGAGATGACCGAGCGTCGCGTCATGGTTCTGAAGCGAGAAAAAAATCCGCACAGGTGAATTTTTTTCTCCGGTGGCCTACAATATCGGCGGTTGGTTCGCTGAAGCTCGCGTTACCTGACGTGTGTTCAAGTCCCGATTGCTGAGAGCGCTTCCTTCCTTCCCGGCCGGAACTTGCGGCCGCTTTCAACGACCCTGAAAGCAAAAGATCGGGTCAACAATGCCATCGATAGGAGAAAACGATGAGCAAGAAACTGTATGTGGGTAACCTGGGCTACAACGTCAGCAGCTCCGATCTGGAGGCGCTGTTTGCGGCGCACGGAACGGTGCAGAGCGCGCAGGTGATCCAAGACCGCGAGAGTGGTAGAAGCAAAGGTTTTGGTTTCGTAGAGATGGAGTCGAGTGAGGCCGCCGAGGCCGCCATTGCTGCCTTGAACGGGCAGGTGCACGGCGGGCGGGCTCTGACGGTAAATGAGGCCAAGCCGCGTCCGGATCGCGCCGGCGGTCGTGGCGGCTACGGCGGCGGTCGTGGCGGTCGCAGCCGGTACTAATACGAGCAAAAACCACTGAAAGGGGAGGCCGGACGTCCGTCCTCCCCCTCTTTATACAATTTTGCGCAGCGACGAGCTTTGCCGCCCAAGGCCCGGCACACGGGCCCGGCGTTCCAGGATTCGGGCATGAACACAAAATGGCAGGGTGAACCCAAGCAGTGGCGCGTACGCGGGAAGTCGAAGGATGGTTTGCGCGTGACGCTCGGCAGCTACGACACCGAGAGCGAAGCGCAAGCGGACTGCGCGAAGTTCATTTCCGAAGGCTACTACCGCGATATCACCGTCGAGCGGATTGAGCGGGCTCCTGGGCCACCCGCACCGCCGGATTAAGTGCAAATTACGACGCGTTCGCGGAGCCGTTAGAGCGGTGGCGGCCGCTAATGGCGTATTCGGTGGCGCGCAGTTCGCGCAGCACCGTCACCTTGATTTCGCCGGGGAACGTCACCATGTCCTGTTCGATCTTGTTGGCGACATCGCGGGCCAGCTTCAGAGCCGCAGAATCGTCCACCGTCGAGGCGTCGACGATCACGCGCACTTCGCGGCCGGCCTCGATAGCGTACGCCAGATCGACGCCCGAGAACGAGGTCGCGATGTTTTCCAGGTCCTGCAGGCGCTTGATGTAACGCTCCAGCGATTCGCGCCGGCCACCGGGACGCGCCGCGCTGATGGCGTCAGCCGCGGCCACCAGCGGCGTATACGGGTGCGTGGCCGCCACGTCACCGTGATGCCCGATGATGGCATTGAGCACCGCCGGCGGTTCATTGAAGCGCCGCGCGAACTCATAACCGGTTCGCGTGTGGGCCCCCTCGTGCTCGTGATCGAGAGCCTTACCAATATCGTGCAGCAGGGCGCAGCGCCGCGCCAGCGGGCCTTCCAGCCCCAGCTCATCGGCCATCATGCCGCATAGGAACGCGACCTCGATGCTGTGCCGCAGAACATTTTGGCCGTAGCTGGTGCGATATTGCAGTCGGCCCAGCGTCTCGATGATCTTCTTGTGTATGCCCTGCACGTTGACTTCAGCCGCGGCGGCCTTGCCGGCCTCGATGATCCGCTGGTCGACCTCCTTGGTCACCTCGGCCACGATCTCCTCGATGCGCGTTGGGTGAATGCGGCCGTCGCGAATCAGGCGGTCCAGCGACAGGCGGGCAACTTCCTTGCGCACCGGGTCCATGCAGGAGACGCTCACGATCCCCGGCGTGTCATCGACGATAACCGTCGCGCCGGTCGACTTTTCGAACGCCCGGATGTTGCGCCCCTCGCGGCCGATGATGCGGCCTTTCATGTCGTCGGAAGGTACGTCGACCGTGGCCACGGTAGTTTCGCAGGTGTGCTCGGCGGCGTAGCGCTGAATGGCGGTGATTGTTATGTAGCGGGCCTTCTCGCGCGCGTTCTCTTCGGCATGCGAGATGATCCGGTCGACCAATTCGCCCGCTTCACGCTCGACTTCGCTTTCGATCCGCTGCAGGCAGAGCTGTTTGGCCTGCTCCGGCGTGAGCCGGGCGATCCGCAATAGCTCGTTTCTCTGCTGGATCAGGGCCTCGTCCGCGGCCGCGTTCTTCTGCTCGATTTCGCGTTCGCGTTCGGCCAGTCTTTGCTCGGCCAGCTCGATCTTGCGTTCCTTGGTCGTCAGGACCTCGAGCTTCTTGTCCAAGGCGTCTTCGCGCTTGGCCAAACGCCGTTCGGCGGCCTTTAGTTCCGCGCGGGTTTCGGCGGTTTCGGTCTCAAAGCGCTGCAAAGCCTCGATGTGTTTTTTTTGTGCAGTGACCTCTGCGGCCTTGAGAATGTCGGCGGCCTGCTGCTCGGCGTCAGCTTTAAGCTTGGCGGCAGCGGCGCGCTGGCGGCCGGTCTCCCGGTTGGCTTGCCACCAGGTGTAGGCCCAGGTGGCGGCGCCTCCGAGCGCCAGTCCGAGTAACAGCATCAGCACAACCGTGCCGGTGCCGGCTTCGGCCAAAGGGTATGTTGTGGTAAGCATTTTTCATCCGCTTGTCTTGTCTGTTGTAACTACAAGCGGGGCGACGGTTTGCGCGCCCCGGACTCCGGGCGCGATGGTGGGCGAACTCTGAGATTCCGATTCGCCGGGGCGAATCGGTGCATTCAGCAAGCCAGCAACACGGCGGCTGCGAGACTGGTGTTGATGTCAGGGGTTCCGCGAAAGGCGCTTATGATCCAGCAAGTTTGTTATGAACCATTAAGTATGATGTTGCGCCTTGTTCTCGAACCCGGTTGAGCGGTCACACGCTCAACGTATTATCAAAACCCCGGACGTTCCAGTAACGCACCGAAGCCGCGAGGTCCAGCCGCGTCGTGCGGCGGTCTGGGCGTATCGCGCAACCATCGGCGCCTAAACGCTCTACGTACGCTTAGTACGTGTCGGCAGTATAAGAGGTTCTTCATTATCTTGCCAGCGGGGGCGCCTGAATAAGAGAATAAAGTGAAAATGCTCGCAACGGATATAAAAGGTTCGCTATGGCGGCCGGTCGGGCCTCGGCCCCGCGCCTTGCTGGCCACAACCTCCGTCGCTACCATGCTTTGCGGCAGGACGGGCGGATAGGGAACCGAGGCGCTATTGGCGGCTATGAACACTGACCGGCACAGCAACCAACCAGTTCTGTGGCTGATCGCTATTGCCCTTTCGGCCATCGCGTTGGGCCTGTGGCTTAAACCCGGCCAAAGCATGCTGCCGGCGGCCTTGGCTCAGGTCACCCCATTGGCGGGGGCCCGCGGTGTTTACGCCTTCACCGGCCAGCTCGATGCCAACCGTTACGGGCTGTTCATGTTGGACATCGACCAGGGCACTATCTGGTGCTACGAGTTCGACAATGTTAACGGGGCGCGGAAGCTGCGCCTTAGCGCGGCCCGGACCTGGATTTACGACCGGTACCTCAAGGATTTCAACAGCGCGCCGCCCGACTTTCGCATGGTGCAGCAACTTGTCGCGCAGCAGCGTGCCCAGGACGCCCCTGCGAGCACGCCCGCTCTCGCACTGCCCGAACCCACCCCTGATGAGCAACATCGCTAGGAGCGATTGAATGGCGAAACCGTTTTACTCCATCGAAGAGGTCTGCGAGAAGCTCGGAAAAACCCAGGACCAAGTCCGTAAGCTGGTCCGCGAGGGTAGCCTGCGCGAATTCCGCGATGCCGGCAAAATCTTCTTCAAGGCTGAGGATGTCGATCAACTGGCCGGCAGCGGCAAGAAGACGCCTGAGCAGTTTGAACCGCTGCTCGACGCGGTTGACGACAAACCTGAGGTGCCCGAGGTCCCCGAGATCCCCGAGTTGGCCACGCCTTCGCTCCCGTCCGGCGGAACCAGCATCATCGGCCTTGAGCCGATCGAGGAAGAGAAGAAAGAGGACACGGTCATCACCGCCAGCGGCATCGGCGTGTTCGATGACGACGAACTCGAAATCGACGCCGATCCTATGGCCGCCACCCAGATCACGACCGGTCCGATTGATGACCAGGTTTCGCTTGAAGGCGGCGGCAGCAGCGGCTCGGGTCTGCTGGATCTGACGCGCGAGTCCGACGACACCTCGCTCGGCGCCGAGTTGCTGGACGAAATCTACCCCGGCGAAGACGAAAGCGCCTCCAAGCCGCAAGCCGCCGAGGCCGCTCCCGAGCCGGCGGCGCCCGCGGCTGAGCCGCAGGCGGTCGCTTTGGCCGCGGCTGCCCCGGCCGAGGTGCTCGAGGTAGTCGCTCCGCTTCGCACGCAGGTAATTGATCAATACGAAGGTCTATTTGCCGGATTTCTCGTTTCGGCGATATTGCTGCTGGGACTGGCGGGGTCGGTGGTCGGCGGCGTATTGCAGGGCTTCCTGCCCGATTACGCCACGCTGTTGGCGCACTACTTCTACCCCTTCCTGGCGGCGGCTTGCGGCCTGGTAGTCGTCTCGGCCGTGGTCGGCATGCTGCTTGGCCGCGTTTTCATGCGCCGGTAGGGAGGGGCCTCGGCGCCCCTGTTTGAGAACAGGGATCGAGGAATCAAGGGATCTAGGGATCAAGAGAAGATCGCTTTCGGTGCGTTCTTGATCTCTCAATCCCTCGATCCCTAGATCCCTCAATTTGCCAGGAGGAGGAGACCACGTGCAATCTCCTGCGAAACGCTGCGGATATCTGGCAGCTCTGTTGCTGGGCTGCGCACCTTGGCTGCTCGGCTGCCTTCCCGCTCAGCAGCGCGAGACTGAGTTTCAGCTCCAGAAAGCTCAAACGGAGCGCGACGCGGCCGAAATCGCCCTGCGCGATGAGCTCGCCCGCAGCGCGGCACTGTCGGAGCAGCTCACCGCTATGCAGCAGCGCGCCGCCTCCGCCCAAGCCGAAGCGGCCGCCGTTCGCGAGCAACTGCAGTCGGTGCAAGAGCAGCGCGACCAAGCCTTAGCCTTAATCGAACAGCGCGCCAGCACGCCGCTGGCTCGCCCGGATGCGCCGCCCTCGATTCTCCCGCCCGATTGTGACGCTGCCTTGCGGAACTTTGTCGCCAAGTTCCAGCACCGCGTCTGGTATGACCGCAGCCGCGGCGCTCTGAGTTTTGCCAACGATCAACTCTTCGAGTCGGGCAGCGACGTAGTCCGCGCGGACGCACAAGCTTCGCTCCACGAACTGGCGGCGGTCACAAACCGCGCTCTGCCGCGCGACTTCGAATTGATCGTCGTCGGCCATACCGATGATGCGCCCATCACCAAGCCCGAGACGCTGGCGCAACACCCGAGCAATTGGCATCTTTCGGTACACCGCGCAATCGCAGTGAAAGACGTTCTGGTGAAGGCCGGCGTTTCGGCCGACCGTTTCGGCGTCATGGGCTACGGCGCCGAACGCCCGCTAGGCGCCGACCGCGCCCGTAACCGGCGCGTCGAGATTTTCTTCACCCGCAAGGGCGACGTGCAGTCGTTCGCACCCGTCAAGCCGGAGTAAAGAAAAGCCAGGGGAAGCGCAATCTGCCTACTCCGGCTTGGTGACCGGCAGCACTTGGGCCGCGCGCATCGTATCGACTGAATAGATGATCAGCGCCGCCCAGATACAGCCGAACGCAATGGCGTGGACTTGCGTGAATTGCTCCCCGTACGCCAGGACCGCCAGCAGGAAATGGCCCGTCGGTGCCAGGTATTGCAGGAACCCGAGCGTGGCCAGCCGGAGCCGCCGGGCCGCCTGCGTGAACCACAAAAGGGGGGTCGCGGTGATCACGCCCGCCGCCATCAGCAGCAGACTCATCTTCAGCCCCGCGCTGCCGAACGCGGCACGCCCCTGCGCCATCTCCCACACGAGGTAAGCCAACGCGAGGGGCGCGAGGATGGCCGTCTCAACTGCCAGCCCGGGCAAGGCCGGCACCGGCGCGATCTTTCGCAACAGCCCGTAGATGGCAAACGTTCCCGCCAGCGCCAGCGCAATCCCCGGCGCCTCGCCCGACGCGATCGTGAGATACACAACCCCTACGCCGGCCAGCACGACGCTCACCGTCTGCCAGCGCCGCAGCCGCTCACGCAAGAAGACCAGCCCCAGCAGCACGCTTAGAAGCGGGTTGATGAAGTACCCCAGGCTCGATTGCAGGAGATACCCGTTGGCCACCGCCCAGATGAACACCAGCCAGTTCGACGCGATGAGCAGCGCCGTCACGCACAAGATCAGCAGGGCTCGCCGCGAACGGAGCGCTGCCGCAACTGTCCCATTGTTGCGCCCCACAACGAGCAGCAGCGCCAAGAACAGTACTGACCAGATCACCCGATGGGCCAGCACTTCCAGGGGCGAGACGCCTTGGACCGCTTTGAAATAAACCGGAAACACCCCCCACAAGCCATAGGCCGCCACGCCGTAGAGCACTCCGGCTCGCGCGGCGGCACGAGCGCGCAACGCTGTAGCAGGCTGATCCTCGCTTGGCGTAATGCTGGCGGGCGCCGCCCAAGGCGCGTCACGGTACATGGGCGGCTATTGTAACCCGCCAGTTTCTCCCTTGCTCGCTGCGTTTTTTTGCCGTGTTATGGCCGATCCCTTACCACCTGCGCCGCATCCGCAAGGCGTCCAGCCCGAGAATCGTCAGCCAGATCGAGGCAAACGTCATCGGTCCGCAAGCGGGAACGAAAGCTATCAGGTCCGCGTCCGACGGAGGTAATTCATCGGGCGTTGTTCCTGTTCCGTAGCCTTCGCCGCCCTCACCCTTCACGCTCCCTGAGTCGCCGTCCAGCGTTTGCGCTTCAGCGGCGCCAGTATCCCAATGGCCGTGGTTGGCAACTCCGCCCGGAGGCTGCA
>JAGPEO010000423.1 GCA_018056925.1 Phycisphaerae bacterium | reverse complement strand
GAACAGCCCAGGCCGGCGCGACGCCCGTCTGCAGCCCCCCAGGCCACGTCCAGATCGCCCGCGGAACGTGTCACATTCTGTTCGCCTATGACGTCGGCCAGGCAATCGACCTGGAGGATGCCGAACGCCGCATTGCCGCCTTGACGCAGCGCGAGGCCGTGCGCCGCAAACGCCGCGCGCCGCGCTTCTTCGAGTATCAGCCGCCGCCGCTGCGCGTCACACAGACCGTCCAGCCGCTCACTATCGGCGAACGCTCAAGTCTGAATACCGCCGACGCCGTGATTTATGATTTCGGAGCGATTTCGGTGGCGTTCAGCATCCCGCTGTCTGGCTCGCTGGCGGACGTCCTGGCACTCAGTGGCGCCATTTGGGACCAAACGCAGCTTGTCGATCATTCGCGGGCCTTCGTCGAGAGCCTGCTCAGGACTATCGAGCCGGCCGTCTCCATGCCCCAGGTCTCCCAGTTGGTCGAGGACTACATCATTTACCAGCTCGACGCTTTCACGCCGCCGCAGCGGCCGGCCGACGTCATTGCTGCAAACGCGGCGTGCCTGGCCCAGATTCTGCGGGCGGAGTGCGAACCGCTCTCCAGGCAGGAGCGCGACGATGCCCTGGCGGCACAGCTTTCGTTTGGCCTAGACGACGCGACGGTAGTGGACTGGAACGCCGCACTGATCTGCGATCCCGACGCCTACGACGTGCGGGCCGTGCTGGAATTCGCCAATGTCGAGTTGCTGGAGCTGCGCTTCCTGAATGACCGGCTCGACGACGTTGTGGCCCAGGCCTACGCCGCCTTGCCGCGCCGCTGGGGCCGCCGGCGCGGCTTCGGGGCCAAGGACCTTTGGCACATCGCCCGGCTGCAGATGGACAGCGCAATGCTGTTTGAAGGGGTTAATAACGCTGTAAAACTGCTGGGTGATCAGTACCTGGCGCGCGTTTACCGCACTGCCTCCAACCGTTTCCATTTGAACGATTGGGACAGTAGCATCCTGCGCAAGCTGCAGACCATAGAAAGCATTTATGACAAGATTTCCGACCGCCAGGCGAACCGGCGTATCGAGGCGCTCGAGTGGATCATCATTATTCTGATTGCCGTGGAGATCGTGCTGTACTTGGCAATGAGTTTCACACCGCATTGAGCGACGGCAGGCGTGTGGGCGCTCGCCGTGTGCCACTGTTGAGGTCTGAGCCTCAACAGTGAAAGGGGGCGAGGAGGACTGGCGCCGGAAGGGCGACCGCGATACTGGCCAGTCAGACCCCGCTCAGCCCACCAGTTCTTCTTCGTTCAACGGCGGCGTCGGGGCGGTCGAGAGCAGCGCCTGCCAGATTTGCTCTATGGCTTCGTCGGAGTCTTTCATCTGCGACACCGGCAGCACGTCCGCCTGGTCGCCGCGTACGAGCTGCACGACCGACGGGCGACGCTCTTTCTTGCCTTGTCGCAGTACAACCAGCGTACCGGGCAGCATCGGATAGCTGCGGATGACCGGTTTGCCGCCGCGCAGGCGGTACTCGAGCACCTGGACCATGCCGGGCGCCAGCCGCACGTATGACGGCCGCACGGTGGTTCGCCAGATCCACATTACCAGCGCTATGCCTCCCATCGAAAGTACGTACCCGAAGGCTCCCAGCGGCAGCGTGAAGGGAAGCTTGAGCAAGTGCGTGACCTGGGCCAGCCAGAATGCCATGATCAGTAGCGCGAAGGGCACGAAAAGGAGCTTGCGCCACACAAACCGTGTGGGCGTAATGATCACGGGCTCGAATCGCAGGTCGCCTACTTCGGGAAGGTGCACCGGCCCCGTACAGAAGATGCGGGCCGCCGGTTTAAGTTCAGCCGTGAGGTCGCCCAGCCGTTGCTTCAGCTCGTTGGGCGCCCAAACCCGCTGCAGAATGCGGTCCGCTTGCGCTGCGACGTCCGCCACCCCTGCGTCCATGGCGACGCCGCCCGCCTTCAAATGAACGCTGAATACCTGCGGCGCCGGCCGTTCGGCGCCGCTGCCGACGCTTGTCCTAAACGAAGCCGGGTCAAGCTCTGACATGCCCCGAGTATACGCCGGGTCTGGCGCTTACCGCACCGCTGGGCCCGGCCGAATGCCCGTGGAGCTCCCCAGCGGCACAAAACGCCGCGGCCCCAAGGCCCACTCCGGCACGCCTTCCGGCCAGATGGAGAATGAAATGCTGTAGTCGTCCTCGACTTCGTCGTAGGCCAGCGCCACGGATACGTACCAGCGCGGCAGCTTGCGGATGAAGGCGACGGTCACCTCGCCCACTTCGCCGCGCGACAGGTCATACCAACCGCGGAACGCCGACGTATACTTCTCGGTCAGTTGGTAGTTCCAGCCGCCGCCGATCATCTCCAGGTCCAGCGGCTTCGCCTCGCGGTAGCCCAGCACGTACGAGAGCCGGGGCGAACGCTCGGCCACGAATGAGATGTTGTGCCGGTCGAGCCGCCAGTCGTTCGTGTCTATGTTGAAGTCGTACAGCAGGGCGGTGGTGTCGCTTATGCGCCAAGCCGCATCGCCGCCGATGTAATTATTGGTCCAGCTATTCTCCGGGCGAATCGGGTCTACCCAGCCGTCAGAGATATTTGGCCGATCTTCCGCATTGCCGAAAAAGCC
>JAGPEO010000102.1:5215-11535 GCA_018056925.1 Phycisphaerae bacterium | reverse complement strand
GGCGTCTGCGGCGTATACCCCAGCAGCCGCCGGGCCTTGCTGATATCCGCGACATAGCGCGTCACTTCACCCGAGCGCGACGGCTCGTAGTGTACCTTGGGCTGCTTCTGAAGGGCCAGCCCAATGATGTTCACGAGGTCCTGAAGCGTCGCCCCCTGCCCGTAAGCGAGGTTAATGGTTTCGCGCGACACTTTGCCCGCTACCAGCAGGTCAATCGCCCGCACCACGCCGTTTACGCAATCATCGATGTACGTGAAATCCAGCACTTTCTCGCGCCCGTACACCACGATCGGTTCTTCCTGGTGAATGCGCCGGATAAACAGCGGAATAACCCGTTCCAGACGCTCCAGGTCGCAATCATACCGGCCGTAAACGTTGCTGAACCGGAAGACCAGATGCGGCAGTTTGTAGCATTGGGCGTAGGAATAGATGAAAGCTTCGCCGGCGATCTTCGAAGCGCTGTAGGGGCTTTCGGCCACCACGAAATCCGCCTGGCTCTCGTCTGTGACGTGGCGGTGGATGTCGCCGTAGACCTCGCGTGAGCTGCCGAAGATCAGGGGCGTGCGGTGCCGGCGGCAGTACTCGAGCACGCCGAAGGCCATGCCGACGTTCTCCATTGCCCGCCGCGGTGTCTCGACCAGCTCGAAGACCTTGGCATGCGCGGCCAGGTGCAGCACCACGTCGAACTTGCCAATCTGGCTGAAGTCGTCGTCCGTGGGCCGATTCAGGTCGCGCAGCACCGTCGGAATGCGCTTGGTCCAGGGGTTGGGCCTGATATCGATTCCGCAGACCTCGTCCCCGCGGTCCAACAGGGCCAGCGCGACGTTGGTACCGATCTGTCCGCTCGAGCCAGTTATCAGAACGCGCATGCACGCTCCTGCATCTCATCGCCTCTTGGGCGGCCTGTCGCCTATGCCTACCCCGGGGCAACTTGGTCGCTTTTAAGGGGTTGGTTCTAAGCCGTTTCGCCCGCCCCGTCAAACGCCGGCCTATCGCTCGGGGCCAGAGGGCCGCGGACTGGTCATGCCCGCGTATACCGCGCCCACGAACAGGTCCGGCTCGATTCCACCGCGGCCCCATTTCTCATCCAAGTCGCTCGTTGGCTTGGCCGCGAGGACCTCATCGCGGGTTTTGCCGGCTCTTACAAGCGACTGCACGCGCTCGCGCACGGTGGTCAACATCTGGTGGTACGCCCGCAGGTCGTCCGGAGTCGCCAACGGGCCGTGCCCGGGGATGATCTTTGTGTCCGGCCGCGCCATTTCCAGCAGGCGGTCTACGGCCGCGATCATGCCGTCGATCGACCCGCCTGCGTTCGCGTCGATATAGGGATAGACGCCGTTGAAGAATACGTCGCCGGTATGCAGCACATTAGCGCGCTCGAAGAGAACGACGCTGTCGCCGTCGGAGTGTGCGGGCTCAATGTGTGATATTCGAACGACTTCGGAATTCCAGTGTAGAGTCATTTCCTTGGCATACGTCATCTTCGGCAGCGCAGCAGGCGGCGCAGGCGGCATGCGGCGTTCGAAGCCGCCCAGCACCTGCTCTGAACTCATGCGCTTGTAGACATTTTCATGTGCGATGATCTGCGCTCCGGCCTCCGCCAGCGCCTGGTTGCCGCCGGTGTGGTCGAAGTGCCAATGGGTGTTGATGACGAAGCGCAGCGGCTTATCCGTCTTTTCCTTCACGGCCGCAAGAACATTGGGCGCCCGTGGCGTGACGCCGCCATCAATCAGCAGCGCGCCGTCGTCGCCGATGAATAGGCAGATATTCCCACCGGCCCCCGCCAGCATGTGGATGTTCGGGGCGACGGCCGTTACCTGGAGCTGCGGGGGTGCTTGCTCCTGTGCAACCGTCACCCCGCAGAGCACCAGAGCGGCGCTTAACGACAACTGTGGAATTAGCCAACGTGTGCCCATCATGCTCGTCTCCCTGCGATTAATCCGCGCTACTCTGCGCCGGATAAGCACTTGTCAACCGCAGATTAGGCAGAGCTACCCGGCGTGTCCAGGCACGCGTTAATTGCGCGTGGAAGCGCGCCGGCAGAGATGCCGCGTTGCGCCACAGCCGGCGCGTATCTGACGATAAACGACAACTCCAGTGCTTAAACCGCGAGCGTCGCCCTTTTCATCCGTCGACGGCGAGCTAAGAATGGCTCTGCAGTGCGCTGTGGCCGCTCAGCGCGCGCCGCGTGCTCTCCGGCTGAAGCGGGGAGGCGTTGATAAGGGCTCTTTGGCTGAGGTGCTGTGATGTTTTCACGATTTCGCTGTTTGATGTCTGTCCTGCTGATTGCCAGCGCGTTGCAGGTCCCGGCCAAAGGACAGGACGAGCCGCCCGCATCGTTGCCGGCCGACGCCGGCCCGCCCGCGTCCATGGCGGGTTTTTCCGACGAAGGCGCCTTCGATATCTACCGCGCCGAAGAACGCCTGGTCCGCACAACCTTCACCTGGCGTGCCGACGGCAGTTACGAAACGCAAACCGTCGTCAGTCTCGGCGGGCAGAGCATGACCTTCACCGGCAAGATCACGCCGGACGCCGAGGGCCGCTTTTGGCGCATGGAGTTCGACCTGCCTACCGGTCAGCAGGTGTTCGAGCGCGAAGGGGCCCAGGTGCGTTTTACGCACAAGGAGGTAAAACGAACGTTCACGCTGCGGCAGGACGCGGTGCCGTTCGAGAACATGAGCCCGGCCTTCATGTCGTTGGCGGTGCGGCGTTACGATCGCGCGGCCGGCGGGCAGCAGACCATGCCGCTGTTAATGCTGAACGCGCTGGCCGTCATGGACGGTTCGCTTGAATTCCTCGATTCGGTAGAGCGTTCGGTGGGCGGGCGGGACCTTAAACTCGACCGCTATAAGTTCGCCATTCCGGGCGTGGACCTGACCGTGTGGGCCGACGAAACCGGCAAGGTGTACTTCGTGGACGTGCCGGCGCAACGGGCTTACTACGTCCGCGAGGGCTACGAAGAGCTGCACGTCGCTGAAGAGGACGACCCAAAGCTGTCGCAGCCGGTGTTCGAGGTCATCGAAGAGCGCGGCGTCGAAGTCCCAATGCGTGACGGCGTAAAGCTCTCGACTGACATTTACCGGCCCAAGACGGACGACAAGGTGCCGGTCATCCTCGTGCGGACCCCGTACAAGAAGGAAATGTCCGAACTGGACGGCAAGTTCTACGCCCGGCGCGGCTACGCCGTGGCCGTTCAGGATTGCCGCGGGCGCTTCAGTTCGCCGGGCGAGTGGGAGCCGTTCGTCAACGAGAAAACCGACGGCTACGACACGATCGAGTGGCTGGCGGCCGCTCCGTGGAGCACCGGCAAAGTGGGCATGCTCGGCGGTTCGTACCTGGGGTGGGTGCAGTGGCAGGCGTTGTCGCAGAATCCGCCGCACCTGACCACGATCATTCCGAACGTCTCGCCGCCGGACCCGTTCTTCAACTTTCCGTACGAATACGGCGTGTTCTACATGTACGCCGGCATCTGGTGGGCGGACATTGTGGCCAGCGAAGCGACCGGCGATTTGACGGGCGTAAAGATGAGCGCCGTGTCGGAGAAGAAGCTTGGCCGGCTGCTGCGTGACCTGCCGGTGATCGAGCTGGACAAGAAAGTGCTGGGCGGCGAGAACCAGTACTGGCGCGCGTGGATCAAGAACAATACCAATAACGAGTACTGGGCGCGGGCCAGCTTCAGTGAAGAGTTGGAAGGAGTCACGATTCCCGTTTTCCACCAGTCGGGCTGGTTCGATGGCGACGGGATCGGCAGCAAGCTCAATTACGCCGCTCTCGCCAGGCACGGCAAATCCACGCAAAAGCTGATACTGGGGCCTTGGGGACATACGGCCGAAGCGCGGCGCATGCTGGGTGACACAGACTTCGGACCGGAGGCCGCGCCCAACCTGCCGCGCATGTACTTGCGCTGGTTCGACCATTGGCTGAAGGGCATCGATAACGGCATTGACCGTGAGCCGCTCGTGAGTCTGTTCGTGATGAACAGCAACAAATGGGTTCACGGCGGCCGCTACCCGCTGGAGGGCACGCAGTTCGAGAAGTGGTACCTTACCAGCGGCGGAAGCGCCAACACATCCAAAGGCGACGGACGGCTGACGCGCGAAGCGCCGGCCGAAAACCCGCCTGACCGTTACATCTATGATCCGGCCGATCCAACCCCCGATCCGGACTTCTTCGAGGAATCAGAAGATGAGGAAAAGCAGGAGAAGTCAATCGAGGAGTTGAAAGCCCGCGCCAAGAAACGCCACGAACAGGTTACCGATGCTCGCAATGACATTCTGGTATACACGACCGAACCGTTCGACGAGCCGTACACTTTCGTCGGTCCGGTCTCGGCGCGGCTGTATGCCGCCTCTTCCGCGAAGGATACCGACTGGTTCATGCGCTTGATCGAGATCAAGGCGGACGGCGAAGTAAACACGCTTGTAGGCGGGCGCTTCCGAGCCCGTTTCCGGGAGTCGCTGAGCAGGCCGGCATTGCTCGAACCGGGCCAGGTATACGCGTATGACATCGACCTCTGGCAAACCGGCCTGACAGTGCAAACGGGATCGAAGCTGCGCGTGGAGGTCGCCTCGGCGTCATTCCCGATGTTCTCCCGTAACCTGAACACCGGCGGGCACAACGAAATGGAAACCGAGTACGTTGCGGCCGAGCAGACCATCTACCACGATGCGGAGCATCCGTCGCACGTGCTCTTGCCGATGATTCCGAACGAAATGCTGTCGCGCGGGTCAGATGGAAGCGTGAAATAGGGCGCGGCCCGCTTGCGGCGCACCATGCGCCGCCGCGATACTCCAGCGATCGTTACGCCCATTCCGACTCGCGCAGCTTAGCTTGCCGCGCCAGTTCCAGGCGCTTTCGATCGGCCGCGGTCAACGACTCCATGCCGCCGCGGCTGATCTTGGCCAGGATGTCGTCGACGTCATACGGGTCCGGCTCGCGCTGTTCGCGCGCGGAATCGTCACGCGGAATGCTCGGCCGCACCACGCGGCGGCGGCGCGGCAGGGTTGCCATGCTATTGCTCAAGCTCGCCAGGAGCGGTTCGGCACACGCGCCGGCGGCGATCGCGGCCAGCCAGCCGATGGCGCCGAAGCCGCGTAGCATGAGCATCAGTCCCGTCATGATGGCCAGCGTCACGGCAATTACGCGCGAGAGGCGGTACGCTCCCCCGAAGAGCGAAACCATTTGGCCGCCCATGCCGCGGTAGGCCATGACGACCCACGCCGCAAATGCGCCGGTCGGACTGTCCAGGCCGGCAGTCGCCAGCGGCGGCGACAGACGCGCCAGGGCGTAAAAGGCGGTTCCGGCCAGGATGTTGCCGCACGCATACAACACCAGCATGCGGCGCCAGCCGAATAGCCGTTCGACGCGTGCCGCCAGGGTCCACAGGATGAACACGGTGATAAGCAATGAGAGTAGACTGGGCGTCGCGAACGGATGGGTGAAGATGGCCCACAGGCGGGCGCTCTTGTCGGACAGCCCCAGACTGTTCGCCAGCGCGGGGCCGTCTGGCTCAGTTCTGACCACCAATAGCAGAATGAAGGCAGCGACGTGCGCTAGTACCAATGTTGCCGTCAGCCCGCCCGGCCACCGTATGCTGGACCGTAGGGGGCCATGCTGTGTCCACGGCTCATCTTTTGAATAGTCTCGATCTCGCCAGGCCACGGCGCAACTCCCGCTGGCAACGTTTCCGCGGGCCTCCAGTCGCCCGCGCCGTATTTTATCCCCGCTGCATCGCGATTCCGAAGCCGGCACTACGCGAGGCGACTACGTTTCCGTATACTGCCCCAACTTACAGATTGTTCGCGGAGAATTCGACTTGCCTGCCCACGATCTGCAAAGCTTTGTGGCCGAACTCGAGCGGCGCGGCTGGCTGAAACGCATTTCAGCCCCGGTCGATCCGCGGCTTGAAATTTGCGAAATCACAGACCGCGTGACCAAGTCCGGCGGGCCGGCGCTGCTCTTTGAAAACGTCGCCGGCAGTCGCTTTCCGCTGCTCATCAACGCCTTCGGCACGCGGGAGCGGATGTGCCTGGCGCTCGGGGCCGCGAGCTTCGAGGAAATCGCCGAGCGTGTCAGGCACGTGCTGCGGCCGGAAGTGCCAACCACGCTGGTGCAGAAGTTGAAGAAGCTTCCGGAACTGGCTCAACTGGCCAGCTTGGCGCCGCGCATTGTCAAAGGCGGCGTTTGCCAGGAGGTGGTACACACGGGCGACGCGGACTTGTTCAGCCTGCCGGTCATGAAGTGCTGGCCTCTGGACGGGCATCCGGAGCTTTGCGGCGGGTCGCCTGCCCAGGTGGCGAGTGCGGGCGTATCGTCGGTCA
>JAGPEO010000102.1:0-5115 GCA_018056925.1 Phycisphaerae bacterium | reverse complement strand
GCGCCGATGTGGGCCGGTATATCACGCTGGGGGCGGTTTTCACGAAGAACCCTGATACCGGCGAGCGCAACATCGGCATGTACCGGGTCCAGCTTTTCGAGCCCAAGCTGGCGGCGATGCATTGGCATCCGCACCACGACGGGGCGCGTCACTTTCGCCGCTATCAGCAGCGTGGGCGGCGCATGCCGGTCGCGATCGCGCTGGGCGGGCCGGCCGTGTTGCCGTACGCCGCCACGTGTCCGCTGCCGCCGGGTGTGGACGAGTGCCTGCTGGCCGGCTTTCTCCAGGGGCGTGGCATCGATTTGGTGCCCTGCGTCAGTCAGCCGGAGATTGAGGCGCCGGCCAGTGCGGAAATCGTGATCGAGGGCTACATCGATCCGGGCGAGGATCTGGTTTTGGAAGGCCCGTTTGGCGATCACACCGGCTTTTACAGTTTGCCGGATTTCTTTCCGCGGTTGCACGTGACGGCGCTCACGCACCGCCGCGAGCCGATTTATCCTTCCACAATCGTCGGGCGTCCGCCGCAGGAAGACTACTGGTTCGGCAAAGCCACGGAACGCATATTCTTGCCGGTGTTGCAGGCGATTGTGCCCGATCTGATTGACTACAACCTGCCGATGTTCGGGTGTTTTCACAACTGCGTATTCGTACGCATCAAGAAGGAATACCCGTACCAAGCGCGGCGCGTCATGAACGCGATCTGGGGCGCCGGGCAGATGGCGTTCTCAAAGATCATTGTGGTGGTGGACGAGCACGTGGACGTGCAGAACGAGCAGGAAGTGCTGTTTCAGCTTTGCAGCAACGTCGATCCGCGGCGCGACATACTGTTCAGCGACGGCCCGCTCGACATTCTGGACCATGCCGCGCCGTACTGCGGGGTTGGCAGCAAGATGGGAATCGACGCCACGCGCAAGCTGCCGGGGGAGGGGCAGGTTCGCCAATGGCCGCCGGAAATAGAAATGTCGCGGGAAATCAAGGATCTGGTGTCGCGCCGCTGGCATGAGTACGGGTTATGAGCAGGGCCGGTGCGTGCCGCGCCGGTGAATACTGACGGGCTCACGACCACGCATTGTGCACAAGCTACTGGGCGACACGCCCCCGCTCTGCTTTCCAACACGCGCAGGCCCGCGATTCTGCAATATTGAGCAATTGCGGCGTTTGCGTTTGGCAGCGTGCGTCGTCTGCTCCCAGCTCGCACCGCGGGTGAAACGCACAACCTGCGGGCAGGCGGCCCGGGTCGGGAACCTCGCCGCTGATCACCGGCAACGGCCGGCGGCGCATGTCCGGCGAGCCGTTTTCTAGCCGTGGCGTACAGCGCAGCAGGCCGCGCGTGTATGGATGCCGCGGGGCTTCGAACAAATCCGCGACCGGGGCCCGTTCGACCACGCGCCCGCCGTACATGACGCATACCTCGTCCGCGATATCCGCGACGACCGCCAGATCGTGCGTGATGAAGATCATCGCCATGCCGGTACGCTGCCGCAGCTCGCGCAATAGCGAGAGAATCTGGGCCTGAATCGTGACGTCCAACGCGGTCGTCGGTTCGTCCGCGATCAGCAGCTCCGGCTCGCACGCCAGCGCCATCGCGATCATCACACGCTGCCGCATGCCGCCCGACAGCTCGTGCGGATACAGGTCCAGACAACGCTCCGGCTGCGGCAACCCGGCCAAACCGAACAGCTCAACCACGCGCTGCCGCGCCGCGCGCTGGCTGACCCGCCGATGAATTCGCAACGGCTCGGCCGTCTGCTCCCCGACAGTCAGCACCGGATTCAGGCTGCTCATCGGTTCCTGAAAGACCATGGCGATGCGGTTGCCGCGGATCGAGCGCATTTCGCGCGGGCTCAGCTTGAGCAAATCCCGCCCGGCAAACAGGGCCCGGCCGCCGACTTGGACGCGTTGCTCCGGCAGCAGACGCAGCAGCGAGAGCACGGTAACCGTCTTGCCGCAACCCGATTCGCCCACCAGCGCCAGCGTGCGCCCCTTCGCGACCGAGAAGGACACCCCCGCCACGGCCGGCACAGCACCCGCCGGTGTGAGGAAGTGCGTCCGCAAATCGGCGACGTCGAGCAACATCGGGTTCCATTTTACAGCGCGCGAGCTGCGAAGTGGGGCAGGGCTACCGCCAGAGCCGAGTTCTTTCTGAACGTGCAGGCGGCCGTGAACTCGCGAAAGCGTTCACTATGCTGACCGCAGGAACTTCACAAATTCATCGAGGACTCTGCGTTCCTCGGACGACAATTTGGTGAACGACTCGGACTGGGCGGCGAAGCGCGAAGCCCGCTCGCGAACCTCGGCCGGAACTTCACGGACGGCGCCGGCGAGTTGCAGCATCCGTTCTGCAGGCACGTCATAAAATGTGCTCAGCTTGTGGATGGTCCTGGCGCGGGGCCTTGTGTGGGCCCCACGTTCCAAGGCGCGGAGTTCATCCGCATCGACATCAACGTGTCTCGCAAGTTCGTCAATTCGCAGGCCCTTCGCACGGCGCAGTCCGCGCAGAACGACGTGGAAGGCGTACCGTAAGGTTCCGGCTTCCGGGTCTGCGGCGGTCATAGTGACCGTCAGGCGGTGGTTCAACGCCTTGGCGATGCGATTCAACATCGTCAGCGAGTGGCCATGGTAATCTGCATCCTCCAATCGACTAATAACGGATTGCGTTGTTCCGATGGCATCAGCGAGTCCTTTTTGGCTCAGACCTGCTTCGGTACGCAGGTCGTGAATGATTTGAGCCACTTCTGCGTTTACCCTCTCCCGTTCAAGCGAGGCCTTCCGTTCTGGGTCATCCTTCACGTACCTGCGGTGAAGGATGTTGACGGCGTTTGTGATCTCCCTTTTGCCTGCCATATTCATTCTTCTTTATGTGTATGTTGCTGCGGCGCCTCGGTGAACGCGGCCTTTCGGCGGAGTGCCAAGTCTATGTCTGACTCCGGTACGCGGTCCTCTTTCATCAGCCCGTGTGTAACCACTGCGCGCCGCTCGTGAAAGAAATAGAGCATCGGTAATGAACGCCCTGGTGGCGCACGCGCAATTCACGAATGCCGTCCCTAAGCAGGTCCGCTTCAGGCCGCCGCAGCTCGTGACCCAACTGCGCCAACCTCTCGATCCGGACGATACACTTGTCGCGGACCTTGGGTGGCAAGTCGTCCAACCAAGCCAGCAGCGGAGCGGAACCGTCCTCTTCGGCGAACAGCAGGACATCTGTTTCCGGCATCCGGCTCACCTGTCATTAGTATCGCATTATTGCGATCAGAAGTCAAGCCCCCTTCATCGTAATTTTGCGATTATGCGCAACAGGCGTTCGGCAACGCGGACAGAATTGCCGCTCCGCCCCTACGCCGTCTGCCGCCGCACGGTCATGTCGAAGCCGCGCACCATATTCTTATAGATGCTGTAAGTCAGCGCCAGGTAGGCCGCGGCAGAGATCAGGGCGAAGATCGCGCACGTCGCCCGGGCCGTCTCCATCGTGACCTTCGAAGCGGAGCCCGCCCAATTGAATGCCTCCTGTGCGTCGATCAGGGCGTGCATGGCAGGAAACGGCGTGAACGGCAGAACCACGGACGCGGCGATCGGCCCGGCCCCTTTCATCGCCACACCGCATGCGAACAGCAGCCCGGCCGCGCCCAGCACGACCGCCGTGCTGAGCATTACCGCCTGCACCGTCTTCTTGGAAATGAGTGAGAATTGCAGGCCAACCATGGCCGCCATGGCCGAGTACGCGACCATGAGCAGCGGCGCCAGCAGGGCAGCTTCGAACGGCACCACGCCCGGCAGCTTTCCGCCGGAAAACAACCCGCCCAGCGCGAAGAGCAGGAGCGTACTGGTCGGCACGGCGATCATCGGCAGGGCGAAGCTGACCAGGCCGCGCAGCATGCCGGCCACGATGTACTGACTCGTCAGCGGCGTCGAGAGCAGCAGCTCGATGGTCTGCGTCTCCTTTTCGCGGGTCAGCGTGCTGGCCGCGGTGTTGGTCACGACCAGCAGAATGACCGCCAGCTCAATCCACGTGAGCACGGTCAGCCAGTGGCGTGTGACGGCCGGCTGATCCGCGGACAGCGAGGCCCAACTCGAATAGTGTGCGACAAGCAGCAGGAAACCGGCCCCGATGCCGCCCACGATGAACAGCCACTTCAGGGCCGAGCGCCCGCCGGCCGAGGCGCGCGTGGCGGCCTCGCGCCAGGCAATGGGGTTGCGCCAGACGCGGCGTGGGCGGCGGCGGCGCTCGCCCGCGTCATCGGGGGCGAAGACATCGCGCAAGCGGCTGGCCAGCGTGGTTTCACCCTGGCGCGACCCGGACCGCACGAAGAACATGCTAACCAGGATCATGACCACCGACGCGAGCGCGGTCAGCAGCATGTACGCGTATTGCGGGTGCGCCAGCATCCAGCCCCACGGCCAGCCGTAGTGATGAACGTCTTCGGGCGCAGGCGCCGGCGTCTTGCCGGTCACAACCAGCAGCGAGAGAAACGGGTGCAGCGGCGCCAGCCAGCTCATCCTGATTCCACTCAGAAACGTGCCCTGCGGCGCTTCACGAAGCTGCCCGAAGTTCGACAGCCCCACCGCCCAGACCGCCAGCAGATAAGTGGCTATTCCGGCGAAGAAAGCGAAAATCGTCCGGCGCGTACCCACTTTGACGAAGCTGATCGCGATCGCAATCGAACCCGTCAGCAATCCCGTACACGCCGCCAGCCCGAAACTCTGGAAAATTTCGGCCGTCGTGACTCCGCCGTAGATCATCATGATGCAGAAAATCGGCAGGCCGGACAGTAACAACACCCAGACGAAGAAGATGCGGCTGAAAAGTGAACCGAGCACGATCTGGGCGTTGCTGAGCGGCGTGGTCAGCAAAATGTGGTAAGTGTTGGCGTCCTTTTCCTGCGTAATAGCGCCCGCGCAGAAGATCGGCGCGATGAAGCTCATCAGGAAGAGCTGCACCAGGCTTACCCAGAAGAAGGTCTGGGTCGAGTTCTTGGCCAGCTCGGCCAGCGAGGCTTCGCGGCCGCCTTGCAGCATGCCGCTGCCCATTACCAGTAGCACCAGGAAGAGCGCCGAGAGGTAGATCAGGCGTGCCCACAAATGGCGCACGCGCTTGCTGCCCATGGCGACCACGCGCACCAG
>JAGPEO010000422.1 GCA_018056925.1 Phycisphaerae bacterium | reverse complement strand
GACGCCTCGGGGTGCGAGGTCGTCACGGTCGCCGTGCGCCGCGAGCGGCTGTACGACAAACAAGGCCGCAGCCTGCTGGACTACCTGGACACGCGGCGCTACACGATCCTGCCGAACACGGCCGGCTGCTTCAGCGCGGAGGACGCGATCCGGGCGGCGCGCCTGGGGCGCGAGCTGCTTGAGGGCATGGCCAATCCGGGGGCGCAGTGGGTCAAGCTCGAGGTGCTGGCCGAGAAGAAGACGTTGCTGCCAGACCCGATCGAGACGTTGCGGGCGGCGGAAGTTCTCATCAAAGAGGGCTTCATCGTAATGGCTTATTCCAACGACGATCCGGTGCTGGCGCGGCGGCTGAAGGACGCGGGCGTAACGAGCGTTATGCCGCTGGGCGCGCCGATCGGCAGCGGGCTCGGAATTCTGAATCCGAACAACATCCGCCTTATCCTCGAGGATTTGAAGGACGGCGATCCAGCCTACCCGGTAATCGTGGATGCCGGCGTGGGAACGGCGTCCGACGTGACCGTTGCGATGGAACTCGGCGCCGACGGCGTCCTACTGAACACCGGCATCGCCGGCGCCCAAGATCCGGTGACGATGGCGACTGCGATGCGCCACGCGATTGAAGCCGGCTATTTGGCCTATCATGCCGGCCGAATCCCGCGCAAGGCGTACGCGGCGGCTTCGTCGCCAATGGAAGGGCGCATCGCCCCGGCCAAATAGACGTCGGCCAAATAAACGTCGGCCAAATAGACGAAAGAGGTACGCTATGGCAGGCACCGGCTCGTTCGACGACATGGTGGCCGGCGGCGGTCCGGTCGAAAACGGCGGGACGGCCGCACGTGTCGCCGCGGGCCAGAATGGGGCCACCGTACCGCTGTGCCCGGTCGACCGGCTGCCGCGCCGCCGCCGCAACCAGATCTGCATCGTCATCATCGCCATCGGCCTGCTGAACTTTCTGATCTACACCATGACGTACGCGATTCTGGGCGGCGATGCGCACAACGGCTATCGCCGCATTGTCACGGAGCTGAACGGAGCCCAGCGCACGGAGTACATAATCCGCGGCCACCACGTGCGCGACCTGCAGGGGTTGCAAACGCCGGTCAGCCGGGGGGCGTGGATATATAGCTACGTGCACTCAATCACCGTGCCGCTGACGTCCGGCGCGTTGATCATCTGCATGCTGGTTCTAGCGCGGCCGCACATCATTACCACCATGCGCGATGGCTGGATCAGCGGGCCGGCGTTTGTGACGGCTTTCGCGACCGTGGTAATTCTGGTATCGATCGCGGCCACCATTCTGATGGCGGCGCATTTTGTCGCACAGATGCGAGGTGGTTAAACAAGCCACCAGTTGAGAGGAGTAGCCGGGCGTGTCTCTGGCTGAGTGGCTGCAACCAGACGGACCAATCGCCCGCCGGCTGCCCGGCTTTGAAATCCGGCCGCAGCAGCGCCAGATGTCGGACGCTATCGCGGCCGCTTTTATGCAGAGCCGGCATCTGGCGGTGGAAGCCGGCACGGGTGTCGGCAAGACGTTCGCCTACCTGCTGCCGGCGATCGATCAGATTGTGACGAACAAGAAGCGCGTCGTGATCAGCACGCACACGATCGCGCTTCAGGAACAACTGATCCACAAAGACATCCCATTTCTGCGTGAAGCGCTGGGGATCAACTTCTCGGCCGAACTCGTCAAAGGCCGCACGAATTACGTGAGTTTGCGGCGGCTGAAGCAGGCCAGCGAGAGGCAGAAGAGCCTGTTCGCGGGTGGGCGGCTGCAGGAGGCCCTGCACGCGATCGAGGATTGGGCCTATGAAACCGAGGACGGCTCGCTCAGCGACCTGCCGCTGGCGCCGCCGGGCGAGGTGTGGGAGAAAGTGCGCAGCGAGCACGGTGCCTGCCTGGGGCGGCGCTGCCCGCTTTACGATGTCTGCTTCTACCAGCGTGCGCGGCGCAAAGCCGAGGCGGCGGATTTGCTGGTCGTGAACCACGCGCTGCTGATCAGCGACCTGTTGCTGCGCCGCGAAGGGGCCAGCGTGCTGCCGGAGTACAAGCTGGCCGTCATCGACGAAGCGCACACGCTGGAAAATGTGGCCACCGACCACCTGGGCATCAACGTCTCCAGCACGCAGGTGCAATATTTGCTCAGCGGGTTATTCAACGAGCGCACCGGAAAGGGCTACCTTGCCAATACCGGGGAAGATGCCCAGAAGACGGCCGTTATCCGGGCTCAATCCGCCTGTGCCGAGTTCTTCGAGAACCTGCATGATTGGCAGCGGCGTTACGCCCGTTCGAACGGCCGGCTGCTGGAACCGCCGCGAGTCAAGAACGCGCTGACGCCGGCGCTGAACGAGCTGATCGAGACGCTCAAGCCGCTCAAGAAAGCGTTGCCGCGCGAAGAGGATCAGTACGAGTTGGGTATGTACCTTGACCGGGCGGCGTCGACGGCCGAATCCGTGGCCGCGCTGCTCGAACAGACCCACGACGGGCATGTGTACTGGCTCGAGCACCAGGTGGGGCGTTCGCCGCGGACGTCGCTATGCGCGGCGCCGCTCGACCCGGGGCCGTTCTTGCGGGAAATGGTCTTCGATCGCGTGCAAAGCGCGGTTCTGACCAGTGCTACCC
>JAGPEO010000420.1 GCA_018056925.1 Phycisphaerae bacterium | reverse complement strand
TGTTAACGGTGGTCTAGATCCGCGCGTTTTCGGGGATAGGCGCGGGGCGGCCCCGAATTTCATCGCCGGGCGATGCGTCGATAGGGATTGATCAGTTGGCGCCGCTGCAGAATTGCTGCCACGCCTTGAGCCAGCGCTGCTCGACCGGGGTGAGGCCCGGGAATTCAACCGAGTCCAGGGTCACGCGCGCTTTGCGCGTCCCCTGCTGGCAGACGGCGACCACGCTGTGCTGGTGCAGGTCGAAGCCGACCAGCGGCACCTCGTGGCCCAGTACCGTGACCTGTTGGAAGTGGCTGAACATGGTTTCGATGCATGCCAGCCAAGCCCCCGCCTGTTCGTCGTCGCCGTAGGCGTCGGTCAGCGCCAAGTCGATACACGCCGGCACCGACTTGCACTGCCGCATTTCGTCGAGCAGGTCGTCCATGATTTGCCTTTGCCCCGCACTGGCTGCGCTATGCTGCGCGCCGAACGCTGGATAGGCGAAGGCCCGGGCACATTCCTGGCAGAACTCCCCGGGCCTTCTGAGCGCGCGCGGCATGAGGTCGCGTTTGCGCTGCTATTACGCCCGCAAATCGCGGCGCTGTCCAGTGCGTGCGCGCGGGACGGGGCATGGGGGCGCAGGAGCAGAGCTATCGGCTATACAGTTGCCGCCGTTGCGCACGGCAGGTGCGCATCTGCCGGTACTGCGACCGCGGCAACCAATACTGCGAGGGTGAGTGCGCCGGCATCCGCCGGCGGGAGTCGCTGCGCCGGGCCGGTTCCCGGTACCAGTTGAGTTACCGCGGTGCGTGTTGCCACGCCGTGCGCCAGCGGCGGTGGCGGGAACGGCAGCAACACAAAGTGACGCATCACGGTTCCACTGAGGCGGGGGCCGCGATCATAGTGGTGGCGACCGTCACCACGACCGCCAACGATGCCGACTCCGTTTGCGTTGCCGTCCCTGCCGTGCCGGAATCCGCGTTCCATTGGTGGCCACCGGCATGCTGCTGCTTCTGTGGGCGACCGCTGTCGCGCTTTGCCCGCGTCGACCCGTTGCGGGGCGGACCGTGAGCCGGGGAGCGGGCGGTGATTCCGCGCCAACTCGAAGCCGAGATCCTGCGCCTGCACGCCGCCGAGCACTGGCCGGTGGGGACCATTGCGACGCAGCTGCGGGTGCACCACAGCACCGTGCGCCGGGTGCTGGCGCAGGCCGGCGTGCCGCCGCAGCGGCCGGTGCGGGCGTCAATGGCCGAAGCGTACCTGCCGTTCATTGCCGCGACGTTGGCCGAGTACCCGACGTTGCGGGCGTCGCGGTTGTACACGATGGTGCGCGAGCGCGGTTACCCGGGCGCCCCCGATCACTTCCGGGCCATCGTCGCCCGGCTGCGGCCGCGACCGGCGGCCGAGGCGTATTTACGGCTGCGGACGTTGCCCGGGGAACAGGCGCAAGTCGACTGGGCCCACTTTGGCCAGTTGAGTTGCGGTCGGGCGCAGCGGCCGCTGATGGCGTTCGTGATGGTGCTGTCCTACTCGCGCCACCTGTTCCTGCGCTTCTATCTCGGCGCGGCGATGCCGTACTTCATTCGTGGCCACGTCGACGCCTTCGCCTGGTTCGCGGCCGTGCCGCGGGTCCTGCTCTACGACAATTTACGCAGCGCGGTGCTGGAGCGCAGCGGGGCCGCCATCCACTTCCATCCGACGCTGCTCGAACTGGCGGCGCACTACCGCTTCCAGCCGCGGCCGGTGGCGGTCGCGCGGGGTAATGAGAAGGGGCGGGTGGAACGGGCGATTCGCTTTGCCCGCGATGCCTTCTTCGCCGCGCGCCGCTTCCGCGATGTCGACGATCTCAATGCCCAGGCCGCGGCATGGTGTGCGGGGGAGGCGGCCGAGCGGCTGTGTCCACCCGAGCGCAGCCAGCGCGTGCGCGAGCTGTTCGCCGCCGAACGCGACCACCTGCTGGCCTTGCCGGCCCACCCGTTTCCGAGTGAGGAGCGCCTCGCGGTGAGCGTGCGCAAGACGCCCTACGTGCGCTTCGACTGGAACGACTACAGCGTCCCACACACCCATGTGCAACGGACGCTGACCGTGTCGGCCTGCCTCACCACCGTGCGCATCCTCGACGGCCCGACCGTCATCGCCACCCACCCGCGCAGCTTCGACCGCGGCGCCCAGATCGAAGACCCGGCCCATGTCGCCGCCCTGGTCGCCGACAAACGCGCCGCCCGGACTCATCGCGCGCAGGACCGGCTGCACCACGCCGCACCCAGCGCCCAGGCCCTGTTCCTGCGGGCGGCGGAACGCGGCGCGCATCTGGGCGTGCTGACCCGCGGCCTGCTGCAGTTGCTCGCCAGCCACGGCGCCGCCGCGCTCGAAGCGGCTATCGCCGCGGCACTGGCGGAGGACGCTGCCCACCTCGGCGCCGTCCGCCACTTCATCGACCACCACGCCCACGCCCGCGGGCAGCGGCCGCCAATCGCGGTGCCGCTACCGGCCGATCCACGGCTGCCACTGAGCGTGCGACCACAACCGTTGCACGACTACCAACAACTCGCCACCGCCGCCACCGATGAACCCGCCGACCCTGACGCTTGAGATCGCCCGCACCCGGCTGCGCCGGCTCGGCTTCTACGGCCTGCTGGCG
>JAGPEO010000421.1 GCA_018056925.1 Phycisphaerae bacterium | reverse complement strand
GCGCCGCTCATCGCGGACGCTGCCCGCTGTTTTTCGAAGTAGATACGCGAAACGGCGAGCGGGTTGTCATCCAGGCCGGAGAGCGCGCGGCGGTAGACTCCAGCGAAGAACTGATCCTGGAGCTCGGGCGGCTCGTCGGGCCGGACAATGTCCGTTGCGTTGGCGGGCGCTATTGATCCGGCAGCCCTCGCGCCGTTAACCGATCATGGTGTTGCCTACGCCCGCGTTACAGGCCGGTCCACTTCGTGCCTTCGGGCAGGTCGCGCAGCTCGATCCCCAACGCCGTCAGGCGGCTGCGAATCTGGTCCGAAAGCTGGAAGTTCTTGTTGCGGCGAGCTTCGTTGCGCAAATCGACCAGAATCTGCATCACGTCATTGAGCCGCGACTGGGCGGCCGCGGGCGTTTCCGGCCACTTCAGACCGAGGGCGTCCTGCGTCAGGCGGCGCATGAGGAGGTCGGCCGCGGTGAGATCTTCGCGCCCAGCGCCTTCGCGGATCCACGTACCGGTCTGCCGGGCGAATTCGAAGACCGTTGCGATGGCGGCCGCCGTGTTGAAATCCTCGTTCATTGCTTCGGCGAAGCTCTTCTCGGTCTGCTCGAGCGCCGCGCGAATCGCGTCCGCGCGTGGCTTGGCCGGAGCTGCCGCGGCGGCCTGGCTTAGTTCGCGGGCCGCGTCGCGCAGCTTGTAAGACCCGCTTTCGGCCCCGCGCAACGCCTCGTTCGAGAAGTCCAGCGGAGCGCGGTAATGGCTGGTCAGGATGAAGTGCCGGATCACGACCGGCTCGAACGTCTTCTCCAGCAGCGGATGCCCTTCGTAGAAGAGCTGCTTCAGGCTGATCGCGTTGCCCAGGCTCTTGCCCATCTTCTGCCCGTTCAGCGTGACCATGTTGTTGTGCAGCCAATAGCGGCAGAACTGCTTGCCGGTGGCGCACTCGCCTTGCGCGATCTCGCATTCGTGGTGCGGGAACTGGTTCTCGATCCCGCCGCCGTGAATGTCGAGCGTCTCGCCGATGTACTTCTGGCTCATGACCGAGCACTCGAGGTGCCAGCCGGGGAAGCCTTCGCCCCACGGGCTCGGCCAGCGCATGATGTGACCCGGCTCGGCCCGCTTCCACAACGCGAAGTCCGCCGGATGTTTCTTCTCCTGGTTGACCTCGACCCGCGCCCCGGCTTCCAGCTCCGACACGTCGCGCCCGCTGAGCCGGCCGTACTTGGAAAATGACTGCACGTCGAAGTAGACCGAGCCGTTGACCTCGTAGGCGCAGCCTTTCTCCAGCAGCTTGCGCACGCACTCGATCTGCTCCGGGATGTGGCCGCTGGCCCGCGGGCTGATGTCCGGGCGGAGGATGTTCAGGGCGTCCATGTCGTCGAAGTAGCTGCGCATGAACAGCTCAACGACGGCCATCGGGTGCAGGCCGCGGCGGCGGGCTTCGGCGATGATCTTGTCCTCGCCTTCGTCCGCGTCGTCGGTCAGGTGGCCGACGTCGGTGATGTTCTGGACGTAATTCACCTCGAAGCCGGAAAAACGCAGCCAGCGCAAAATGGCGTCGAACGAAACGTAGCTCTTGGCGTGCCCAAGGTGGCTGTGGCCGTAAACGGTTGGGCCGCAGACGTACATCCCGACGCGCGGCGGGTTAAGCGGGACGAAATCTTCGGTTTTGCGACCGAGCGTGTTGAATACTCGCAGGGGCATGCGATCCGCCTTTCTAGAACCACGAAGGCCGAAAACCAGATTTTACGGCGGAGCCCCAGCGACAGCGAGTCGCCAGAACCAGATCCGAGCCGGCAGCCGGCGCGGTTCCAGCCGCGCGAATTCGCCCCCGCCCGCTACAACTCCTGGTTCTTGGCGGTCTTAGCGCTCTTTGCGTCTTGGCGGTCGCCTCGGCTCAGTGCATCACGAAGCCGGCGACGGTGTCAGCGGCCTGCGGCGGCAGCGGCTTGGCGGCGAAAGCGTAGAGCGACATACCGGCCCAAATCGCCAGGATGACGCCCACCACGCTGGCGCCCGCCAGCACGCGTTTCCGCGACTTGTCGCCCACGGTGATGCCCCACGTGATGCAGAACGTCGCGATGCCGTTGCAGAAGTGGTAAATCACCGCCAGCGTGCCGATCGCGTAGATCGCGATCCAAACCCCCAACGGGAAGACGACGCGGAAGCCTTGCCACGTCAGCAGATAGTATTTCAGCTCACCTGGGGCCTCGCTGTAGACCGGTCCGCCGAATAGATACGCGAAGCGGAAGTGCAGCACGTGCGCCAGGATGAACACCACCGCAATCCACGCCGTCACCCGCTGAAGCGTGTAGCGCCAATTGTCCATGTACGGATATTGGTTCTGGTTCGGCTTCGACTCCAGGGCGATCGCCACCCCGTAAATCGCGTGAAACGCCAGCGGCACGAAAATGAAGATCACTTCCAGCGCCAGCAGGAACGGCATCTCCTGAATCCACTGCACCTGCTTGTTGAACGCCTCCGGCCCGCGCAGGGCCAGCGAGTTCGTCAGCAAGTGCTCAATCAGGAACGCGCCGACCGGGATGATCCCGGTCAATGAGTGCAGACGCCGGACGAGAAAATGGTTCCGGCTCAACCAGCTTTCTGCTACTGCCACGAGTTATCCCTTCA
>JAGPEO010000419.1 GCA_018056925.1 Phycisphaerae bacterium | reverse complement strand
GCCGCCCAGCAAGGCGCTCAACTCGGAGCGGAAGGAGGCCGAGTCCGTCCAGGCCGGGGCATACAACACGTCGCGAGGGATCCACAGACCGCAAGCATCAGCCCAAGCCTCGGCGACACACTCGGCGCCGAGAACGCCGGACAGGAAGCGCCCCTCGCAGTTCGCGCGGAGCGACTCGACCGGATCTTTGACTACGCCTTCCTCAGGCCGTTCGCAGCAGCAACCCGGATCGCCGCACGGCGGGCTCATGGTCGCGCACGTGACACCATAGTGCCACTGCCAGCCCATATCGGCGCATGTTACGGCTTCAGTCTCATCGATGCACTCCTGCGTGTAGACGTTGCAGCACGGACCGGGCTCTCTGAAGCACACGACCTCACCGTACGTGAGCAGCGCCCAATCGCCCGTCGAGTACGAGCCGCCCGTGTTGCCGGGGCTGTACCAGACGTTCGCGCTGGCGTTCCAGATGACCGCGTAGCTGCTGCCGAGGTGGCCATCCCAACTGGCGCCGGGCGCCAGACCGGTGACCATGTCCACGTAGCTACTGCTTAGTGTAGAGACCGGCCCTAGCTGGGTGGGGCACTGCGTGCCGTCGCCCATGTACGAGCCGCTGCCCCAGCCGGCGCAACTGATCACCGGGCAGTAGGCCTGATCGGTCATGACGCGACCGGACAGGTAGTTGCCGGCGGTCGGGAAGCACCACTGACCCAGGATCACCCGGCCACCCTGGTCGACGTAGTCGGCCAGGTTGTTGCCCATGAGCACGTTGTCGGCATAGGCGTAGTTGGCCCAGGTGTACACGGCCAAGTACTGGCGCATCATTTCAACGGTCGGCGTGTCTGAGCGGGCATCGAAGTAATCGACCGGTGCGCCCAGCAAGGCAGACAACTCAGTCCGGAAGGCGCCGTTGTCCGGATTCGACGGGCAATACAGCACGCCGGTCGGGACCCAGATACCGCAGGCCGGTGTGAAGATATCGGCCGTGCACGGTTCGCCCTCGGCCAGCGACTCGAACCGGCCAACGCAGTTGGCGCGGAGCGACTCGACCGGGTCTTTGACTTCGCCTTCCTCAGGCCGTTCGCAGCAGCAGCCCGGATCGCCGCAAAGCGGGTTCAGTTCGCCGCAGGCCACACCGCTGTGAGCCTGACCAGCGCAGTTGTACTTCAACACGTCATCGCTGCACTCGCCGGTGTAGATGTCGCAGCAAGCGCCCGGATCACCGCATGGCGGGATCAGGTCGACGCAGTCGAGGTGATAGTGCGGACGCCAAGTCGGACCGAAGCCGACGCAATCCGGGATCAAGATGTTATCCTGGCACTCAGCGGTCGCGACATCGCAGCAAGCGCCCGGTTCGTTCCATAAGCAGACCACGACGTTGGCCATCTTGCGCGCCCAGTCACCGGAGCAATAATCGAGGCCGGTGAAGCCCGGGATGTACCAGACGTTCGCCGCTGGAGTGCTGACGACCGAATAAGTCGTAGCGGACAGCGTGCCGTCCACCATGGCGTCACTTGCGATGGTGGCGACCATATCCAGGTACTGGGCCGAATGAGCGCCCACCACTCCGCCCGGTCCGCCGAGATGCGGACACGCAGCGCCGTCCATGTTGTAATCGCCGCTGCCGAAGCAAGTGTCCAGGGTGAGCACTGGGCAGTAGGCCGGGTCGTCCATGATGCGGCCTTGCAACCAGTTTCTCTGGTCGCACTGGCGGCACCACTGACCGATGATGGCGCGGCCGCCCTGATCGACGTAGTCGGCCAGGTTATTGCCCAGGCCGACCGGGTCGGCGTACGGATAGTTGCACCACGTCATCACCGCCGCATATTCCAACATGGTGGCGACCGTCGGCGTGCTGCTGGACGCGTTGACGTAATCAACGTCCGACATCAGCAAGGCCGCCAACGCAGCGCGGAAGCCGGCGTTGTCGGGCTGGGCGGGAGCGTACAGCACATTACTCGGAATCCACAGACCGCAGGCCGGACTCCACAGCTCGCCCACGCACTCGGCGCCCGTAGCCCCGGAGATGAACCGGCCGTCGCAGTTGGCGCGGAATTCGGTGTAGGGGTCGGTCACTTCGCCCGGCTCCGGATAGTCGCAGCAGCAACCCGGATCGCCGCACGGCGGATCCATGGTGCCGCAGGCCTCCTGGTACCGATACTGGTAGCCCGTGCCCATGGCGAAGCAATCCAGCGGCGCGACGTCGTCGACGCAGTGGCCGTCGTAGATGTTGCAGCAGGCCCACGGCTCTTCACCGCCGACCAGCAGCGAGTAATCCTCGACTTCGCCGTAGCTCGTCGTGCCGCACGGATCCGGATCCGGATTCGCGTAATCGATACGGATACGCATCCGCGTGTAACCCGGCGTGAAGCTGGCCGGAACCGTCAGCGTGAAGTTGTACGGCCCGTAGCCGGTCTGATCGCCGATCCACTCCTCGTTGTCGTCGTTGAAGGTCTTGTCCTGGTTCCAGTCGACCCAGACCGCGCACACGTCGGAGGACCAGGGGTTGCCGTTGGTGACCGTGATCGGGTACTGCACGCCCGGAACGACCAACGTCCAAATCGTGGTGTAATCGCCGTACCGGTCGCAAGTGCTGCTGTTGTCGATGTCGCCGACCTGCACGCG
>JAGPEO010000418.1 GCA_018056925.1 Phycisphaerae bacterium | reverse complement strand
TCGAAGCCCTGCCGCGAATCATGCCCGGCGCGGACGACGACCTCGTCCGCCCGCTGGCCGCGCGGCTCAAGAAACAATTCGAGGCCATCCATACCGGCGCCAAACTGGTTTCGGCACGCCGTACCGGCGAGACGGTCGAAGTGAGCTTTGCTACGAGCAAGGGCGAGACAAAGAAGTCAAACTTCGACGCCGTCCTGGTCGCCGTCGGGCGCGAGCCGCTCTCGCGCGACCTCGGCCTCGAGAATACGAAAGTGACCGTCGACGCCCGCGGCTTTATCCAGGTCAATGCCGCGCGCCAGACCACCGACAAGCGTATCTACGCCATCGGCGACGTCGCCGGCGAACCCATGCTCGCGCACAAGGCCAGCCATGAGGGCATCGTCGCGGCCGAAGCCATCGCCGGCCGGCCGAGCATCTTCGACGCCCGCGCGATTCCCGCAGTGGCCTACACCTCGCCCGAGGTCGCCAGTTGCGGGCTAACCGAGGCTCAAGCCGCCGAGCAGGGCCGCAAGATCATCGTCGGCAAGTTTCCCTGGGGTGCTTCCGGCCGGGCCATCGCCATGGGCCGCCCGGAAGGGCTGACGAAGATCATCGCCGAACAGGACTCGCGGCGCGTGCTCGGCGTTGGTATCGTCGGAGAACATGCTGGCGACCTGATCGCCGAGGCGGTGCTGGCGATCGAAATGGGCGCCACGGCCGAAGACTTGGCCATGACGATCCATCCGCATCCGACAACCTCGGAGACCGTCATGGAGGCGGCGGAGAGTGTGCTTGGTACCGCTATCCACTCGCTGCGTAGTTAAACCACTGTGCGCGAATCTGCGGATCGCGGCACAACTGGCCGCGTGCGCGGCACTGTTGCTTACAGGCGGCTGCGAACTCGCCAGCCCGCGCCTGCCTGGTCCGCCGCTCGACCCAGCCTCGGTCGCCGCCCACTATCCCAGCGTTGAATTCTCCGGCGCGCAAACGCTTGCAGATTTTCAGAACCCGGCTCAAGCCCACTGGTTCAGTATCGTGAGCGACGCTTCTCTCGATCCCTCGCTCTCCAGCTCTCTTGATCCCTCCACCCCAGTTCAGCCCACTATCGCCACCCCGCCCGGCAGTCCCGAAGCCCGCAGCCTCGCGTTCGACCTGAACTCCGCCGCTGAACGCCTGGTGTGCGATCTGCAGCGCGCCGCCTCCGACGGCGCCGCGCAAGACTGGAGCGAATTCGGGGCCCTATTGCTGCGACTCTGGGGTCCGCCGGATGGCGCCGATGCACTCCTTCTGCTTCGCAGCGGCGGACCGGCTGGGTTCGGCGAAACAGTTCTACCCCTTCGACTGTCCGCTGGTTGGAACCTGCTGACCGTCGATCTGGACTCCGTCAGCCGCGGCCACGAACGCCGTGATATGCGGCAACTGGAGATCATTCCTGTCATCGGAAGCAAACCCGCCACCTTCCACCTGGATGACCTGGTGCTGGCCGACCGCACGCAGTGGTACACCGGGCAGGATGCCGGCCCTGGCGAACTGTATGCGTACTCCCGTGGCCCGCGGGTTTTTGTCGGCGTTCACGAGCGCTTCGAATTAGTGTTTGCCGAAGGCGCGATCAGCGCCTGGTACGCGACCGGGCCGGGAAGTCTCGCCGGACTGGGCGGCCTCGGGCCCTGGCCGGTTTTCGTGGCCAATGATTGGTCGGGAAGCCTCGAGCAGGGCGCGCGCGGTCTGACTCTCGCCGGCCCGCTTGATCCCGGCATGCGCCCGGCAGTGACTCAGAGAGTCCTCGAAGCTTCCGCTACCCGCGTGGTTCTGGAAGGCTCGCGCGAATTGCTTCTGGCTGCCGATGCCGCCGATGTCAACAGCTCGGCCGAACTGCGCCAATGCAGGTCGCGCTATGTCGTATACCGCGACGGTCGCGTATTTGTGCAGATCAGCCTTGAGGCGGGCTCAACGCCGTGGCCATCCGACCGTCTTGGCTGGGCCGTCCTGTTGGACAGCGGGACTGACTTCGCTGTTGCGGAGTCCCCGCCCGCCACTCCCGAAGACGTCCCGGCCAATTTCGCTCTGGTGACGAGCAACCCTCCCGGCGCTGATCTGCTTTGGGCGCCGCACGCGGCGGGCGACATGCGCTGGCGCCGCTTCCTGCCCAGGACGGGTTCAGAACCGTCGCTGCTGCTGGCAGGCGAAACGCAGAGCCAGCCAGTCATGTTGAGCACGCACCTGTTGTGGTTTTGCCCTGCCGGGTTCAACGCCGAAAAGGCCGAGGAGATCGCCAGCAACTACCAGGAGCCGCTCGCCTTGCAGCCCCAGGCCGGCCACCTGGTGACCGACGTTCCCGCAGACTTGAACCATGATGGCTATAACGAGTCGGAGGGCTGCTATGAGCTGGCGCTCCAGCGGGGGCGCCTTCGGTTCGATGTCCTGCCAGGCTCGACGCCGCGCCACGAACCGCTCTTTCGGATCAATGGCACCGACAAGACGCGTTGCTGGGTCTACGCCGACGGCCAGGCGCTGCCGGTCGAAACCCGCGACGCGGCCGGCCAAATCATGTTCACCCTGCCCGGCATCATTCGCTCACCGCGCACGATCGAAGTCTACGCCCTGCCCGAGCAGCCAGAATTACAGCGCCCGTTAGAACCGCAATG